>DATBGP010000260.1:0-2613 GCA_036557925.1 Candidatus Limnocylindrales bacterium
CGGCGCCGGCGCGCAGACGGCGCCAGCGCGCTGACGGCGCCAGCGCGCTGTGGCGCCCTGCGGCACGAGCCGGGCCAGCGGCGCGAGCCGGGCATACGGCCCGCGCCGCCCGGACGCGCGGGCGAGGCGGTGGATCGCGGCGCGGGCCTCAGCCGCGGCTGACGATCTCGATCGACTTCGCCCCGCCGACGATCGACAGGTCGATCCGATCGCGGTCCTCGGCCCAGCCGGGCGATTCCATCGACGTCGGGCCGCCGCGCTTGTCGAGCCGCGTCCCATCCAGGACGATCGAGTCCGCGCCGCCCGCGACCTGGAGCCGCATCGGGACGCCCTTCGGCCGCTCGGCGCGGACGGTGTTCACGCCGCCGACGATCCTGATCGCGGTCTCGCCGGCGGGCTGGCCGAGCTCCAGCTGGACCCGCTCGGCGCCGCCGACGATGTCGAGCGAGCGGACCGGGACGAGGCGAAGGTCCGCCTCGACCTTCTGGATCCCGCCCACGACCTCGATGGTCCACGGGATCGTCGTGTTCAAGGCGAACGCCGCGACCCGGCCACGCCAATCGAATCCGAAGCCCTTGAACTGGACGAGGACGCGGCCGTCGCGGAGACGGACCTGGGGCGTGGCGCCCTCGAACGTGGCCCGGTAGAGGTCGGCCGGGTCGTCGCCCGGCCGGAGGCGGAGGGATGACAGCCCCGAGCGGATCGCGAGCTTCGCCTCGGACAGGCCACCGAGCGGCGCGAAGTGCTCGGACGTCGAGCGGCCGCCGCCCTGGCCGGTGCCGGAGGACTCGCGGATCGCCTCGGCCTCCTCGCGAGTGACCGACTCCATCCGGGTCAGGAAGTCGGCGATCAGGGCGAGCTGCTCGTCGCTGTAGTCGCGGATCTCCTGCGCGCTCGCGGAGGAGACCTGGTCGAGCGTGACCTGGATGTTCGCGACCTTCTCGGGCACGACCTCGACGATCACCCGGCGGCGATCGGTGGGGTCGGGGACCCGCCGGACGTAGCCGGCCTGCTCGAGCCGGTCGATGACGCGGGTCACTGCACCCGACGTGAGCCCGGTGAGCTCCGACAGCTTGCCGGCGCTGGTGGCGCCGAGGTCGATGAGCTGCTCGAGCGTCTCGATGTCGCTCTCGGAGAGGCCGAAGCGGATCGCTACGGTCTGGCCGAGGAACGAGCTTTGGATGTTCACTCGCCGGAGCGAGCGCAGAACGGAATCGACGTGGTCACGGTTCATGGTTGACAACTGGCTCCTGACTGGGCAAATATCTGCACTGCTCAGATATTGACCCATGATGTTGAACCGTGCCAGTAGTGCCGCGGCCAGCATCGGGCAGACAGACAGGGAGCGTCAACCGATGACGACACCGACCCCGATCCGCAGCACGATGATCGACACGGCCGATCTGCGGCGGACCTTCAAGACCCGGACCGGTCCGGTCGAGGCCGTGGCCGGCGTCGACCTCCACGTGGGTTCCGGCGAGATCTTCGGCTTCCTCGGGCCCAACGGGGCGGGGAAGACGACCACGCTCCGGATGCTGGCCACGCTCATCGCCCCGACCGCGGGCGAGGCGACGGTCGCCGGTGCCGACCTCCGGCGCCAGCCCGAGCTGGTCCGCCAGCGGATCGGCTACGTCCCGCAGGGCGGCTCCACGGATCCGGCCGAGACCGGCCGCGGCGAGCTGGTCCTCCAGGGCCGCCTCTATGGCCTCTCGACCGCCGAAGCGAAGGCCCGTGCGATCGAAATCCTGAAGGCCCTCGACCTCGAGGCGGCCGCGGATCGCCCGACCGGCACGTACTCCGGTGGCATGCGCCGCCGGCTGGACGTGGGGCTCGGGATCGTCCACCGGCCCCAGGTCCTCTTCCTCGACGAGCCCACGACGGGTCTCGACCCGCAGGCGCGTGCCCGGATGTGGGAGGAGATCCAGGCGCTCCGGACTCTCGGGACGACGGTCTTCCTGACCACCCACTACCTCGAGGAGGCGGACGCGCTCTGCGACCGGCTCGCGATCATCGACCACGGCAAGATCGTGGCCGAGGGCACGCCCGACCAGCTCAAGCAGAAGGTCGCCGGCGACGTCGTCACGATCGGCGTCAGCGGGGCGGCCGACGCGGTGCTGACCCTCGTCGAGGCGATGCCCTTCGTCCGCGAGGCGAGCCACGACGCCGAGACGGGCCTCGTCCGGCTCTACGTCGACCGGGGCGAGACCGCCGTCCCGCATCTCCTCCGCAGCCTCGACGCGGCCGGCTTCGCGCCCACGTCGATCGCGCTCAACAAGCCCAGCCTCGACGACGTCTTCCTCCGCCAGACCGGCCGCTCGCTGCGGGAGGAGGCGGCATGACCGCGAATGTCGCCGCCCCGGCGCCCGCCACGACCACGTTGCCCGCCACCACCGAAAGGACTCCCCGGATGCGAACCGTCCGCGACACCTGGCTGATCTTCCGCCGGTCGCTCGTCCTCACCCTCCGCCAGCCGACCTGGATCGTCATCGGGATCATGTATCCCGTCATCTACCTCGTCCTGTTCGGACCGCTCCTCGACGGCGCGATCAAGCAGGCCGGCGCCGGCGTCGGCGCCTACAACTGGTTCGTCCCGGGCCTGCTGATCCAGGTCGC
>DATBGP010000261.1:0-14358 GCA_036557925.1 Candidatus Limnocylindrales bacterium
GTCGTCTCGGCGCCGCTGATCACCACGCTCGTCGACGGGACCGGGCTCGTCATCTACTTCCAGGTCGCGAAGCTCCTGCTCCACCTCTGATCGACGGCCGGTCCCGTGCCGCGGCCGGGGCGTCGCGCCGGGGCGTCGCGCCTCGGCGGCGCGCGGTCGGTTCCGGCGGGGCGCCGTCGGTTCCGGCGGGGCGCCGTCGGTTCCGGCGGCGCGGAGTCGCTCTCCGGCGGCCCGTCGCCGCGCTCGGTCGGCCCCGCACCCACCCGCGCACCAGCGCCGACCACCCCGCCGGTCCACCGGGTCGCTCCACCGCCCGATCGGCCCGGCCGGGCTAGCATGCGGGCGTGAACGTGGGGACGCCGGTCGACGCGCTCGACCCGGCGGTGCGATCCGAGGCGACGTCGCGCCTGATCATCGAGATCGCGGCAGCGGCTTCGGGCGAGCTGGATCTGGACCAGATCCTGCACGAGGCCCTCGATCGGCTGCGCGGCGTGGTCCGCCTGACCGGCGGATCGATCGCCCTGGTCGACGGCGACGACCTCGTGATCCGGGCCGCGATCGGGCCGTTCGCCTCGGAGGCGCTGGGCCAGCGACTCCGCCGGCCGCGGGGCCGGAGCTGGGGCGTCGTCGAGAACCTGGAGCCGTACCGGACGGGCGACCTGCAGCGCGACGGCGACCGGATCGCCGGCCCCGCGGCAGGCGCCGCGGTCCACTCCTGGCTGGCGGTGCCGATCGTCCGGAACGGCATCGGGATCGGGCTGGTCGAGGTCGATTCGACCGAGGTCGACGCCTTCGGCGCCGACGACGAGGCGCTCCTGAGCGCGGTCGTCAGCGTGCTCGCGGGTGCCGTCGAGGTCGCCGCCCATCACGACGAGGAGCAACGGGCTGCGGCGCTCCGCGACGCGTTCATCGGCGTGATCAGCCACGAGCTGCGAACGCCGGTCACGACGATCTTCGGGCTCGCCCGCATCCTCCGGCGGCGCGGCGCTGCCCTCGACCCGGAGACGCGCGACCAGGCGATCGTCGACATCGAGGAGGAGGCCGACCGGCTCACCCGCCTGATCGAGGACCTCCTCGTCCTGTCGCGGGTCGAGGGCGGTCGCGTCCAGATCGAGGCCGAGCCGATCAACCTCGCCCGGCTCGTCCATCACATCGCGGACACCGAAAGCGATCGACATCCGAGCCACCGCTACGTCTTCCGGGCGCCGCCCGAGCTCCAGCTGGCTGCCGGCGAGCCGACGTACGTCGAGCAGGTCGTCCGCAACTTCCTCTCGAACGCGGCGAAGTACAGCCCGAGCGGGACGCCGATCGAGATCGAGCTGGAACGAGCGGATTCCGAGGCGATCGTCCGGGTGCTGGATCGCGGGATCGGGGTCGACGTCGAGACCTCGACACGGGCGTTCGAGCTGTTCTTCCGGACCCGCGACGCCAGCCAGGTCGCGAGCGGCGCGGGGATCGGGCTGTTCGTGTGCCGCCAGCTCATCGAGGCGATGGGCGGCCGAACGTGGATGGTGCCGCGGGAGGGCGGCGGCTCGGAGGTCGGGTTCAGCCTGCCGGCAGCGGAGCTGGACGAGTTCGACGACGCCTGATTCCCTCGCGGACGCCCCGTCCGGTGCTGCGCACTCCAGGTGCAGAACGACCGGCCGAACCACGCGCACGGGTCCAAGCGCGCACGGGTTGCACCCCGGACGCACAAACGGTCCCGGTTCCGCCGTCGCCGGCCGGATTCCCGGTCGACGTGCACCTCCCGGGCAGATGCGAGCTCGACGACCCGTCCGAGTCCGGTTGCCGGCGCACTGGCGCGATTCGGTGCGCTGAGTACGATTCACGGACATGAAGTTCCTGTTCCGTTCCCCGACCATGCCCACCGCGTCCGAGGCGCTCCCCGGCCGCGCCACCCCGATCATGCAGCCCGGCACCCACACGATCCTCGGGACGCCCATCGCCGGCCCCTATCCCGAGGGCTTCCAGATCGCCGAGTTCGCCCTCGGCTGCTTCTGGGGCGAGGAGAAGACGTTCTGGGAGCAGCCCGGCGTCTGGACGACCGCCGTCGGCTACGAGGGCGGCTTCACGCCCAATCCCACCTACGAGGAGTCCTGCACCGGCCGGACCGGCCACGCCGAGACCGTCCGCGTCGTCTTCGACCCGTCGAAGACGAGTTACGACAAGCTCCTGAAGGTCTTCTGGGAGAGCCACGACCCCACCCAGACCATGCGCCAGGGCAACGACGTCGGCACCGAGTACCGATCGGCGATCTTCGTCCACGACGACGAGCAGCGTCGCATCGCCGAGATGAGCCGGGATGCCTACCAGCAGCAGCTGACGGCCGCCGGCTACGGCGCGATCGCGACCGAGATCGTCGGTCCGCCGGCGCCGCCCTTCTACTTCGCCGAGGACTACCACCAGCAGTACCTCGACAAGAACCCGTACGGCTACTGCCCGAACCACGCGACCGGCGTGAAGCTGCCGGACGACTTCGTGGTGACGCCCCTCCAGTACGTGGACTGAGCGAGGTCAGTCGATCCGCTGGGCCAGGGACACGATGATCCCCTCGGGTCCGCGCACGTACGCCATGCGCCACATCTGCTCGTACTGGCCGACGTCGCCGACCAGGCCGTAACCGTCCGCCTTCAGCCGCTCGAGGATCGCGTCGAGGTCGTCCACCTCGAAGGCGACGTTGCGGAGGCCCAGCTCGGTGGACATCGCGTCGGGCGAGCCCGGCTCGTGATCGGGCCGGCTGAAGCTCGAGAGCTCCAGGCCGGTTCCTCCGTGGGGCGGTCGCAGCATGACGATCTCGCTGTGCGAGTTGGGGATGCCGATGACGGCATCGACGAAGTCGCCTTCCATCGGCATCCGGCCCTCGATCTCGCACCCGAGGCCGACGAAGAACGCGGTCACCCGGTCGAGATCCGCGACGGTGATGCCGACGTGGTCGAAGCGCTTGATCCCTGACATGGCTCCATTCTCCCGCCTCGGGCGAGAACCGGCCCGCGCCTATTCGACCGCGTAGCCGCGATACGTCACGCCCGACGGGAAGGTGCGCGTGTCCGTCAGGCGCAGGCGGATCCGCGTGTCGAGCGGCGGCAGGTACGGCGTCCCGCCGCCGAGGATCACGGGGTGCACGACGACCTCGTAGCGATCGACGAGCCCGCGCCGGATGAACTGCGCCGCCAGGGTCGGCCCGGCAACCTCGAAGTCGCCATCGAACTCGGCACGCAGCCGCGCGAGCTGCTCGCCCACGTCGCCCTGGACGAGCCGGCTGTTCCAGTCGACCGATGTCAGCGTCCTGGAGAACACGATCTTCGGGGTGCTCAGCCACTGCCGACCGAATGCTCGCGCCGCCTCCGTCGCGGCGGGGTCGTCCCCCGCGGTCGGCCAGGCCGCGGACATCAGCTCGTACAGTCGCCGGCCGTAGAGCGAGGCCGCGATCCCGCGGAATCGGTCGGCGAACCAGCCGAGGAGCTCGTCGTCGTCGGACGACCAGTCGAGCGCATGGTCCCGGGTCTCGACGAACCCGTCGACCGACGTGTTGAGGGTGTAGATGAGCCTGCCCAAATCGATTCCTCCGTTCGCGGCCCAGTCTGGCGCGTTCCCCGGCTCCGCGGCTTGGCTGGGCATGGCACTCTTGGCGGGCGCCGGCGCCGGTCGGCGCCGCACGACGCATCGCGAGAAAGGAGCGACATGGGAGCACTCGTGTCCAGCCAGAAGGTGACCACCTCCTCGGAAGGCATGAGGCTCCATGCGTACGCTCAATCTCGGAATCCTCGCCCACGTCGACGCCGGTAAGACCACCCTCACCGAGCGCCTCCTCTTCTCCGCCGGCGCGATCGACCAGGTCGGCAGCGTCGACGCCGGCACCACCCAGACCGACTCCCTCGAGCTCGAGCTCGAGCGCGGGATCACGATCCGCTCCGCCGTCGCGTCGTTCGCGATCGGCGACCTCGCGGTCAATCTCGTCGACACGCCGGGCCACCCGGACTTCATCGCCGAGGTCGAACGCGTCCTCGGCGTGCTCGACGGCGCCGTTCTCGTCGTCTCGGCGGTCGAAGGCGTCCAGCCCCAGACGCCGCTCCTCTTCCGGGCCCTCCGCCGCCTCGCCGTCCCGACCCTGATCTTCCTCAACAAGATCGACCGGGCCGGGGCCGACGATCGGCGGGTCATCGAGGCGATGCGGCGGCGCCTGGCGCCGGGCATGGTCTCGATGGGCCGGGTCGTGGACGGAGGCAGCCGCGCCGCGCGGTTCGTGCCCGGGTCGGTGGACGATCCGGCGTTCCGCTCGTCCGTGACCGAGGTGCTCGCCGAGCACGACGACGAGGCGATGCGGGCGTTCCTCGGCGACGGACCGGGGCCGACCGATCGGCGCGTCCGGGAGATCCTCGCCGTCCAGACCGGCCGGAACCAGGTCCACCCGGTCTTTGCCGGGTCCGCGGCCATGGGCGTCGGGGTCGAAGCCCTCGTCGCGGGCGTCGCGGAGCTTCTGCCCGCCGCCGGCGGCGACCCGGACGCCGACGTCGCGGGGCGGGTGTTCAAGATCGAGCGGACCGCCTCGGGCGAGCGCGTCGCCTACGTCCGCGTGTTCGACGGCACGCTCCGTCCGCGTCGCCGGATCCGGATCGCCGGGTCGAGCGAGGCGAAGGCCTCGTCCGTCGCGGTCTTCGCCCCGGCCGGTGCGCCCCAGCGGTCGACGGCCGCTGCCGGCGAGATGGCGAAGGTCCGGGGCCTCGGCGCCGTTCGCGTCGGCGATGCGATCGGCGACTCGCGGGCAGACCCCAGCGAGCACCACTTCCCGCTGCCGACGCTCGAATCGGTCGTGGCGGCGCGCCGGCCCGAGGAGTCCGGCCGGCTGCGCGCGGCGCTCGGCCAGCTCGCCGAGCAGGACCCGCTGATCAATGTTCGCCAAGACGACGGTCGCCACGAGATCGCAGTCTCCCTGTACGGCGAGGTCCAGAAGGAGGTGATCCAGGCGACGCTCGAACGCGACTACGGCGTCCTCGCCGACTTCCGCGACACGACGACGCTCTGCATCGAGCGACCGGCCCGGACCGGCGAGGCGGACGAGATCATCCGGGCGCCGTCGAAGTCGAACATCACCGGGCGTTCCTCGCCGCTGAGCACGAACCCGTTCATCGCGACGCTGGGCCTCCGGATCGAGCCCCTGCCGCCCGGCACCGGGATCGAGTTCCGGATCGACGTGGAGCCGCGCCTCCTGCCGCTGTACCTGTACAAGACGAACGAGACGCTCGCCGCGCAGATGGAGCTGTACGTCCGCGAAGCCCTGGAGGAAGGGCTCCAGGGCTGGCAGGTGACCGACTGCCGGGTGACGATGTGGGACTGCGGCTACACCTCGCCGAACAGCACGCCGGCCGATTTCCGGCGGCTGACACAGCTCGTCCTGACGACGGCGCTGGAGCGGGCCGGGACCTGGGTCTGCGAGCCGCTTGCCGACCTCTCGCTCGAGCTTCCCGGCCCGACCGCGGCCGGGACGCTGGCGGTCCTCGGCCGGCTCGGCGGCCGGGTCCGGGGCCAGTTCTCGGCCAACGGCCTCTCGATGGTCGATGCCGTGCTTCCGGTCGCGCAGCTCCGGGCCCTCCAGCACCGGCTGCCCGGCCTGACCGCCGGCGAGGGCGTGCTCGAGACGCGGTTCGGCGGCTACCAGCCGATCGGCGGCACGCCACCGCGCCGGCCGCGCTCGTCGCCGAGCCCGCTCAACCGGGACGAGTGGCTCGCCTCGCTTGTTCGCCGGGGCTGACGCCGGAGGAGGGCGAGACGCTCGATCCCCCGGTCTGAGATCATCGACCTCGGGAGGATCCGCCGCGGCCCGAAGGAGTTGAACGCGTGGGTGTGCTGAGCGAGCAACCGGTCTTCCCGATCCTCCTGTCGCGCGACCTCGACGCGACGCGGACCTTCTACCGCGACACGCTCGGCCTCGAGATCCTCCGCGAGGATCCGGGCGACCGGATCGTCTTCCGCACCGGCGACGGTACGCAGCTCGCGGTCACGCTGAGCACGGTCGGGACGCAGGACCGCCAGACGCAGCTCGCCTGGCGCGTGCCGGACATCCGCGCCGCCGTCGCGGAGCTCCGCGGGCGCGGCGTCCGGATCGAGGAGTACGGGCCACCCGACCCGGTCACCGACGACGGCGTCGCCGACATGGGCCATTCATGGGCGGCCTGGTTCGTCGACCCGAGCGACAACGTCCTCGCGGTCGTCCAGCCGAAGGGATAGGCGCCCGCCGCGCGCGGGCGCGGGGCACCCATCCGGAGGCGCCGGCTACTTCGGGAGGACCGCGACGAACGCCACGAACATCGCGGCCGTGAGGGCCGCCGTCAGGATGAGGAAGTTCCGGTGCAGCTTCCGCCAGTGGTCCACGTCAGGGTGCGGGTCCGCCGTGTAGAACCACTCGTACAGGGGCGGGACGTGGCCGTGGACCTGGGCATAGACGTCGGCGTACGCGCGCTGGACGGAGTAGCGGTCGTAGAGCCCGACGATTGTGACGGCGACGAGCAGGGCCAGGACCAGCAGGATCTCCACGGCCGAACGATAGGCCGTCGAGACTCCCACCGGCGATCGGCCATTCGCCGTATGCTCGGGCCATGGTTCGTGTCGGCTCGATCGTCATCCGCGTCGACGATCTCGAACGCCAGAAGGCGTTCTGGGCGGCGGCCCTCGATTACGTCCCGCGCGAGGGCGACGACGAGACCTTCGCGCTCCTCCGGCCGCGGGACGGCGGGGGCCCGAACGTCTCGCTCGATCGGGTCCGCTCGGCCCTCCAGATCCCGCCTCGCATCCACCTCGACCTCTACACCGAAGACCAGGCAGGCGAGGTCGCCCGGCTCAAGGGGCTGGGCGCGACGGAGGTCCGGTGGGACCGCAAGCCCGTCGACACGGACTACGTGATCCTCGCGGACCCCGAGGGCAACCGCTTCTGCGTGATCGACTCGACCTGGCGGCCGCCGGCCGAGGACTGACGGTCCGGGGCGGGCGGCGGGCGGCTGGCGGCCGGCGGCGGTCAGCTCGGGACGGACTGGACCTGTGGTGCGCTGTAGCCGTGCTCGGCGATCTCGGCGGCCCGCGGCCCGTAGGCCTCCGCGCTCGGCGGGGTGACCGCGCGGAACCCGTCGACGAGGCGGTTGTACATCGAGAACGCCGCCGCGATCGCGACGGCCAGCTGGACGTCCGCGTCGCTCGCGCCGGCGGCCAGCGCGGCGGCGGTGTCGTCGGCCGTGAGCTCCAGCGGGTTCCGCCGGACGGTCCGCGTGATCTCGAGCAGCGCCTGCATCTTCGGGTCGAGACCCTCGGACGAGCCGAGCTTGATCAAGTCGATGAGGGGCACGAGGTCCTCGGAGCCACTGCGCTCGAGCAGCGCCGTCGCGAACGCGCCATGGGAGTCCATGCAGTAGAAGCAGTCGTTGCCGGCCGAGGTCGCGGTCGCGAGCATCTCGCGCTGATAGCGAGTGAGCGTCGTGCCCGGGAAGTCGTTGACGAGGAGCTCGTCGGCGAGGCCGCGAAGGTGGACGCCGAGCCCCGGCGTCAGGCGGATCGCGGCGAGGATGCCGGGCGCGTCCGGCAGCCCTCCGACGATCGGACCCTGCTGCGACCGACGCAGCCGCTCTTCCTCGCGTGCCATGGCACCCCTTCCGTCCAATGGAGATCGCACGATCGTGACGAGATCGGACGAAGTATCGCTCGCGGTGCGCGATTCGCGCGAAGGCCGATCCTCGGACCCACCGCGATTCCCGCTCGATTCGTCGCGTCTCGCGGACCGCGATCCTGCCGCCAAACCGGTGGGGACGCAATCGGCGTTCCCCCTCGCGAGGGCCCGCAACTCACTCGAACCATCAGGACAGGAGTCTTCGCTCGACCATGTCGACCTACCTGGACATCCACGACATCCCCGGCGTGACCGCGGACGCGGCCGCCGGGGCCCATCAAGCCGACCTGCGCGTGCAGGGCGGATACGGCGTCAACTACCGGCAGTACTGGGTCGACGAGGAGGCCGGCAAGGTCTTCTGCCTCGTCGACGCGCCCGACCGGGCCACCGCCACGAAGGTCCACCAGGAGGCCCACGGACTCGTGGCCGCCTCCCTCTTCGAGGTCACCGAGGGCGCCTGAGCCCTCTCGGGACGGCGCACGCATCTGCGCCGACCCCGCCTTCCATCAGCCGTCCGGCGCGGCGCCGCCGGTCGGATCGCCAGTGCGGTGGGCGGCCTTCCGGTCGACCCGGGCCCGCTCCCGCTCATACGCCTCCGCGAGGAGCGGCTTGACGGTCTCGAACGTCGCGGCGCTCGGGTTCAGCACGGAGATCCAGAACATCCGGCCGTAGACCGGGTGTGGCAGGAGCGTGTCGAGCGCCGTGAAGTCGTGCTCGACCTCCGTGCCGGAGCCAAGCCCGTGCTTGCCCTGCTCACGGGTCGTGGGCTCGCCGAACAGCGAGATCCACGTCTCCCGCGACACGCCGACGTTCAGGCGGTACACCCCCGGCCGGTCCAGGTCCGACGCCTCGTCGTAGAGGTTCGTCGTGACCACCGTCGCGAACGGGAACAGGTGGTCCGGGTCGTGGAAGAAGAACCAGCTGC
This sequence comes from Candidatus Limnocylindrales bacterium, assembly GCA_036557925.1. Lineage (GTDB taxonomy): Bacteria > Chloroflexota > Limnocylindria > Limnocylindrales > CSP1-4 > CF-46. Next base: position 8,577 of record DATBGP010000261.1, read on the forward strand.
CGTCCGTGACGACGTGGTCGGTGCGATCGAACGCACCGTCGATCCAGCTCGCCACGGCTTCCTCGTCCATGGTCTCCTCCGACTCCAGGGATCGATCTCGACTCTACCGGCCCGCTGTCAAGCCCTTTCCCGCCGGCCCTGGCACGAGGCTGATAGGCGCTGGCGACCGCCGCTGTCGCCCCGCCCCGATGACCGTCGCCAGGATCGGCCGATGGCCGATCGATCGGACCCGGAAGGCCGCCAACGGCGAGAACGCCACGAGCTGGAGCACCCGGATTGGCCGCGGCGCCTGACGGCCGAGGTCTTCGGCACCTTCGCCCTCGTCTTCGTCGCCGCCGGCGCGGACGTCGCGGCGCGGCTGAGCGGCGACGAGGTCTCCGCCGCGGCCCGGGCCGTCGCCCCGGCACTCATGGTCGCCGCGCTGATCTACTCGATCGGGGATCGATCGGGCGCCCACTTCAACCCGGTCGTGACGCTCGCGTTCGGTCTGAAGCGGCTCGTCCCGGCCGCCTGGGTGCCGGCCTACTGGCTCGCCCAGGCGATCGGGGCCGTCGGCGCGGCGCTGCTGCTCCGGCTCCTGTTCGGCGCCGCGATCGATGCCGGGGTCACCCGCCCGAAGCTCGTCGACGCCTCGACCGCCGTCGTCATCGAGGCGGTCCTCACGCTCCTCCTCGTGACGGTGATCCTCGGCACCGCCGACCGATTCCGCGTCGTGGGTCCGAACGCGGCGCTCGCGGTCGGGGCGACGATCGCCCTGTGCGGGCTCGTCGCCCTGCCGATCGAGGGCGCATCGATGAACCCGGCCCGGTCGCTCGGGCCGGCGGTCGTCGCGGGAGATCTCGGCGACCTCTGGGTCTATGTCCTCGGGCCGGCGATCGGCGCCGCCGGGGCGGTCGTGCTCACCGTGTTCCTGCACGGGACGATGGTCCGGGACGGCGCCGAGGAAGCCGCCCGCGGCGAGGACTGAGGCGAACCTTCACGTCGATGCAACGGCCGGGCCGGGGGTGCGACACGGCGGGTCTGACGCCGGTCCGGGTAGACCTGAGGCACAAGGAGGTGACCCATGGCCACGCTCACCGAGAAGCAGCGCGACAAGCTCCCGGATTCGAAGTTCGGACTGCCGGAGGAGCACAAGTACCCGATGCCGGACAAGTCGCACGCCCGGAACGCGAAGGCGCGGGCGTCGCAGGCGCAGAACGCCGGCCGGATCACGGCAGCCGAGGAGAAGAAGATCGACCGGAAGGCCGACAGGATCCTCGACAAGTAGCTCGTCCCCGTTCCTCGCCGCCCGCGCCGGTGCCCCGGCGCGGGCGGTTCGATTCCCGCGCGAACCGGCTCGCTGCGCCCTTCGGGCGTCGGTCGTACGATCGCCCTCCCCGGGCCCAGGAGGACGCGATGATCGACGGCGACATCTTCGGGAAGATCAACGACCTCTCGGACGAGGAGGAGCAGCTCTGGCAGCACGCCGGCGACGGCCACGGCCTGACCGCCGACGAGCACGAGCGACTCGAGGCGATCAAGGTCGAGCTCGACCGCTGCTACGACCTCCTCCACCAGCGCGAGGCGCGGCGATCCGCGGGGCTCGACCCCACCGACGCCGAGCCACGTCCCGCCGACATCGTCGAGCGCTACCAGCAATAGCGAGCCGGCCGACGCGGGCGGCCGCGCCCGATGCCCGGCGATCCGTGGACGGCGCCCGTCACCGCCAGTCCACCCCGACGCGCAGGGCCGGGAGCAGGCCGCGCTGCATGAAGCCGCAGGCGAGCGGATCCGGCAGGCGGCGCGGTCCAGGGCGCGTGCGGATCGGGCTCAAGGGCAAGCTCTCCGTCGCCCGAAGCGCGCCAGGGCTGCCGGCCCTGGTCGGGACTGAGCCTCAACTGCGCGCCTCCGGCTTGCTGTCCGTTGTCGACGCGATACGCTGGCCGCCATGCCATCGCGATCCCCGACCTCGCGGATGCTCGTCGCGAGCCTCGTCGCGACGGCCGCGATCGTGGTTCTCGCCCTCCTGCCGGACCTCGGGCCCCGGATCCAGGCTGCCGATCAGGCCGTCGACGCCCGCCACGGTCGGATCGTCGAGATCGTCCCGCGGCGCGCGGACGAGGCGTTCCGGCCGCCGTACGCCAACGTCCTCCTGCTGGACGGCCCGCAGAGCGGCCAGACGGTCCAGGCCTACCTCGAGGGCCCCGGGGGTTCGCAGGTCGTCGCCAACTACCAGCCCGGTGACGAGGTCGTCGTGACGACGACGAAGGACGAGAGCGGTCAGCCGTACATCGCCGTGAGCGATCGTTGGAGAGTCCCCCTGCTGGGCGGGTTCGTCCTGCTGTTCGTCATCTGCGTCGTGCTCGTCGGCGGATATCGCGGGATCCGGGCGCTGCTCTCGCTGGGCCTGACGATCGCGCTGATCCTGAAGGTCCTGATCCCCCTCGTGATCGCCGGCTACGCCCCGGTGCCGCTGGCGGTCGTGACCGCCACGGCCGTGACCGTCGTGACGATCCTGCTGACGGAGGGCTGGTCGCGTCCCAGCGGTGCGGCCATCCTCGGGACGGCCGCCTCCCTGGCGCTCGCCGGGCTGCTGGGTGCCGCCGCGACGGCCCTCGCCTCGTTCACGTACTCCGCGGGTTCGGACCTCGCCTTCCTGCAGACCGCCGATGGCAACGGCCTCGACCTGCGAGGCCTCCTCCTCGCGTCGTTCATCCTCGGCGCCGTCGGCGTCCTCGACGACGTGACCGTCACCCAGGCGTCCCTCGTCGACCAGCTCGCGGATCACGGCGCTCACGGACGAGGCCTGGTCGGGGCGGCCCTCGACGTCGGCCGATCCCACATCGCCGCGACCGTGAACACCCTCTTCCTGGCCTACGTCGGCGTCGGTCTGCCGCTGCTCGTCACGATCGTGGTCAGCAACCAGCCGGCGGCCCTGGTGCTGAACTCCGAGGAGGTCGCCACCGAGGTCATCCGCACGCTCGTCGGGAGCCTCGGCATCCTCGCCGCGGTGCCGCTGACCACCGTCGTGGCGGCTTTCCTGGTCGACCGGCCCGCGGTCGGCGAGGCCGACAGCGCGGCCCGCCGGCGAGGTCTGGCGGGAGTGGGCGTCGGCGCGGCGGTGGTCGTGATCGCGCTGGTGGCGACCGCGGTGCTGCCGCTGGGACAGGGTCGAGGAGCCCTGCCGGTCGAGGACCTCGGGCCGTCGTCCGTTCCGGGACTGCCGACCGGGCAGGCGCCGGGCGACAACGCGCCGCTTCCCAGCGACGAGCCGGTCCCGAGCGACGAGCCGGTCCCGAGCGATGCGAGCGGCGGGCCGGCGGTCGTCTCCCGAGGGACGCCCTATCTGCTGACGACAGCCGACGGGGCGTCGGTGGAGATCACGGTGACCTCGATCAGGCGTGACGAGGTGCCGTCCGGCATGACCCTTCTCGTCGCCGTCGAGTATCGCGACACCGGCGACGTGCCGTTCGCGATCGATCCGGCGGCCTGGACCCTGATCACCGGCCAGGGAGAGGACGTCCAGCTCCAGCCGACCGCCGGCGATGGGCTCGCGGCGGGAGACCTGGACCCGGGCAGCTCGAGATCCGGCCACCTGGCCGGCACGGTCCGGGCCGATCTCGACGACACCTTCATCGCCTTCACGGACCCCGCCGGCGTCCTCACGTTCGCGGTGCCGGCGAACGGCAGCTGACGTTCAGCGGCCGCGCCGCCGACGCCAGCGCATCGACAGGAGCACCGCCACCACCCCGCTCCACGCGCCCGGCAGGGCCGCGACACCGAGGATCGTGCCGATGCCGGCCGTCGAAGCCGCACCACCTGCGCCGCCAGACGGGCCGGACGGAGCGACGACGCCGGGAGCCACCGATTCCGGCCCGGCGGACGCCGGCCCGGACGAGGCCGGGGCGATCGAGGCACCCGGTGCGTTGATCGCCCGCAGGTAGTTGATGACGTTCCAGCGGTCCGTCTCGGACAGCTTCGATGACCACGCCGGCATGCCGCCCGGGAGGCCATTCGAGATCCAGTAGAACAGGTCGCCGTCGGTGTGCTGGGCCAGGTGGGCCTTGAGCGATGGCGGCTGGATCGGCGTGGTGTTCGCCAGCGGCCCGCCACCCTCACCGGAGACCCCATGACACGCGGCACAGTTCGCCTGGTAGAGGCGGTTGCCCTCGTCCACCGAGGTGACCGTCGCCGGCTCGGGGTTCACGAGCGACGAGTCCGGGGTGGCTCCGCCGAAGAGATTGGTCAGTGCGAGCGCGGCGCCACCGATGACCATCAGGCTCGGCACGATGAGCGTGAGGCCCGCCGTTCGCGGCCAGCGCGCCCGGACGCGTGGAGCGACGCCGAAGGCGACGAGGCCGATCAGGCCGATCTGGATGCCGATGATGGCGGCGAGGCTCATGGTCTTGGACCTCCGACGAGGACGAGCAGTCCCAGGGCCAGCGATGTGACGCCACCCGCGAGCAGCGCGACGCGCCCGCTTCGCCAGTCCGACCCGGGGAGGGCGCGACGGGCGAGGAGGAAGCCGCCCGCGGCGATCGCGGCGAGCAGCAGCGCGAGGGCGACCAGCACGATCGGGTCGAGCGGCGGCTCGGCTCGTCCGCTCACGATGGTCTCGTCGTCGAGCGCGAACGCAAAGCGCGTGCGGCTCTGCTCCGCGCCGGCCCCGTCGCGGACGATGGCCGCCGCGTCGAACCGGCTGTCGGCGGGAAGCAAGCCGCCCGGCGCCATCCAGGTCAGTCGATCCGCCGATGGGCGAAGCGGCAGGCGGGTCTCCGCAGGCTGATCGAGGCGGTTCAGGTCCAGCTCCACGGTCGCGCCATCGGCCGGCGCCGTCGATAGCACGACGGTGAACTGCGTCGGGCCCGGCCGGCCGGGCGAGATCTCGAGCTCGGCGTCGCCGGCGTCCAGGGCCGTCGAGCTGGCTCGGGCGATCTGGATCGGAGCCGCCGGCCCCGGCGGCGATCCGCTGGCGAGGAAGCCCGTGACGACGACGATTGCGACTGCCAGGGCCGCTTCGCCCACGACGCGGCCTCCGAATCGGCGATCGCGACCGGCCGATCGGTAGTTCAGCCAGCCGATGACCAGTGCCGACGCGGTCACCGTGACCTTCAGGGCGAGCGTCGCCTGGTACGGCGTCTCGAGGGCCAGCAGCGACCCGGTCTGCAGCCAGTCGGCGTAGATCCCGGTCGCGCCCACGAGCCCGATCGTGACGATCGCCACGCCCGAGAAGCGCGGGACGATCGCCGACATCGGCTCGGTCGCGTGCTCCGGCAGGAGGGCCAGCCAGGCGAGCACGAGAAGCCCGGACAGCCAGACCGATGCGGCCGCGAGATGGACGGACATCGCGGCCACCGGGGCCGGCTCCGCAAAGCCCGCCGCATGACCGCCGAGGCCCACCAGGACCAGGCCGACGAGGCCCGCGATCCCGGCGATTGGCAGGGCCGCCCGCGGGCGCCGGTTCGCCAGCCACCAGACGATCGCCCCGGCGACGAGCCCACCGACGAGGCGGGTGGCCGTCAGCTCGCCGATGCGGCTCTCCAGGTAGGACGCAAGGTCGATGCCGCTCGCCGGACCGCCGAGGACGATCAGGCCGGCCGCGCCGGCCGCCGAGACGAACAGGGCGACGGCGGCGGCGCGAGCAAGCCCGACGAACCGCGGCCGCCGCAGGACGAGCCAGGCGACGATCGGGAGCCCTGTGGCAAGCATCAGGCCCAGGTCGCCGAGGATCCGGGACTCGGTCTCGAGGAACGCGGTGCCCTGGTCGTGCCCGGCGTGGATCGAGCCCGCGGTCGAGGAGCCC
>DATBGP010000262.1:0-11036 GCA_036557925.1 Candidatus Limnocylindrales bacterium
GGGCGTTCACCGAGAAGGCGCCGCCGCCCGTCGTCGAGGGCGCACGGAGCCGGGCGGCGGAGCTCGAGGAGCAGGTCCGGCGGCTGCGGGAGCGGCTCGCCTCCTAGTGCGCTGGCCGGCGGAGATCGACGACGACCGGCCAATGATCGGACAGGTCGCCGGCCTCGCGAGCCACCCGGCACCCTTCGACGTCCAGGCCGCGGACGAGCACGTGGTCGATCGACCACGGTCCGCAGCTGCGGCGGCGGTCGTCGCCTTGGGCCACGCCCACCGCGTCGAAGGCATCGGTCAGGGACGCGCGGAGCGTGGCCAGCTCGGCGGCCTCGATCGGGGCGTTGAAGTCGCCCGTCACGACGAGCGGCGGCGGCATTCCCGTGGTCTCCGCGATCGTCTCGGCCTGGCGGGCCCGCTGGTCGCGCCCGATGTAGGTCAGGTGCGTCGTGAGGATGCCGACGGAGCCGCCCGGCAGCGCCACGCGACCGCCCACGGCGCAGCGCGGCTCGCGATGGCCGGGCTCCACGTCGGCATACGGGATGCCCGCCAACGCGTGGTCGGCGCCCGTGGGCTCCACGAGCTCGTCGTCCGCTGCCCGCGGCAGGCCGAGCGCGAACGGATCGTGGAGCGGCTCCCGGGTGAGGATCGCGTTGCCCCACATCGCGGAGCCGACCGATCGATCGGTCTCCGGCTCCACGAGGGGATAGGCGTGCGTCGCCGCGTAGCGGACCTCCAGCCCGGTGAGCGTCGCGAGCAGCGACGGCTGGTCCAGCAGCGCCCCGTCGGCGTTGAGGATCGCCACCTCCTGGAGCGTCACGACGTCCGCCTCGAGGCCGGCCGCGAACGCGGCGATCGCCTCGAGCCGCTTGAGGCTCACGTGCCGCCACCAGCCCGGCGGGAACGGCTCGCCGGGCCCGATCCCGGCCCGGATGTTCCAGCTGACCACGCGGAACCCGCCGGACGGAGCCGGCGGGTTCGGGTCGCGCATGGAATCCGGCGGCGTCAGGTCGCCGCCCGGCCTACTTCACGGAGCCCGCGAGGAGGCCCTGGACGAAGTAGCGCTGGAGGCTGAAGAAGACCGCGAGCGGCACAACCATCAGGATGAAGGCCGAGGCCGCGAGGAGATGCCACTCGGTCCCGTACGTGCCGAGGAGCGTGGTGACCTGGATCGTCATCGGGTAGTTCGAGTTCTTGCCGACGAAGATCAAGGCCATCAGCAGGTCATTCCAGACCCACAGGAACTGGAAGATCCCGTAGGCGGCGATCGCTGGGACGGACAGCGGGATCACGATCGTCCGGAACACGCCGAAGGTGGACGAGCCGTCGATCCGGGCGGCCTCGATCAGATCCTTCGGCAGCGTGATGAAGAAGTTGCGCAACAGGAAGATCCCGAACGGCAGCGCGAAGGCCGTGTGGGCCAGCCAGATGCCGGCGTAGCCCTGGGTGATGACGAAGGGCTGGCCGGTGACAGACGAGACGCCATCCGAGAGCGTCTTGAACAGCTGGAGCACTGGCAGGAAGGCGACCTGCACCGGGACCATCATCAGGGCGATGATGATCAGGAAGATCGTGTCCCGAAACGGGAACCGGAGCCACGAGAACGCGTACGCCGCCAGCGAGCAGACCAGTAGCGGCAGCAGCGTCGACGGCACGGCGATGATCAGGCTGTTGATGAAGGCCTGGCCCATTCCCTGCGCGTTGAGGACCTGCTGATAGTTCTCGAGGGTGAGCTGGAGCGATCCGAAGGTCGTCCACCAGCCGCTCGACTGGATCTCGGTCCGGGGCCGGAACGAGGTGACGAGCAGGCCGACCGTGGGCAGCAGCCAGACCAGGGCGATGAGCCCGAGGGCGATGTGGATGGGCAGGCGGTTCAGCCCCCGCAGGATCCGGCTGCTCGCAGTCTCCGCGGCCGGGGCGGCGACGCGTTCGGTTGCAGTGGTCGTGCTCATGTCAGACCACCGATCCGCTGCGGAACCGCCGGACGTTGAAGATCATCACCGGGATGAGAATGACCAGCATGATCACGGCGACGGCCGCCGCCTTGCCGAACTGGCCGGCCGAGAAGTCCTGCTTGTAGAACTCGAGGGCGATCACCCGACTTGCGTCGCCCGGGCCGCCTTGCGTCATCACGTACGGGATGTCGAACAGCTTGACGACGTTCACGACGAGCGTCACTGCCAGCACCGAGATCGGCAGGCTGACCATCGGCAGGATGATCCGCCAGAAGATCTGGAACTCGTTTGCGCCATCGGTGCGGGCGGCCTCGAGGATCTCCGGCGAGATGCCCTTCAGGGCTGCCGACAGGATGACCGTGGCGAAGCCCGCCGAGCCCCAGATGCCTACCGCGATCAGCGCGGCGTTGACCCACGCCGGGTCGCCGAGCCAAGACACGGGTCCCAGGCCGACCACGCCGAGCAGGGCGTTCAACAGTCCGATGTTCGGGTCGAGCTGGTAGACGAACGTCCAGATGACGCCGAGGGCCGTCGCCGCGATCGCCATCGGCAGGAACACGACGGCCTTGATGATCGACTCGTAGCGGACCCGCATCGCGACGACCGCGATCACGAGCCCGAAGAAGATCACGATGCTCGTGTAGAAGATCAGCCAGAGGATGTTGTTGATGATCGCCGTCTGGAACGACGGGGTCTGGAGGACGTTGATGTAGTTGTCGAGCCCGACGAACCGCGAAAAGTTTCCCCCGAGGCCCCGGTCCACGCTCATCCGGAGGGTGGAGATCACGGGGTAGACGAGGAAGACCAGGAGCAGGATCAGCGCGGGCAGTAGGAAGAGCAGGGCGGTGACGCCGCTCGGCAGCCCGCGCCGCGGCGACGGGCTCGTCGTCGTGGCGGTGGTCGGGATGGGTTGGGGAACGGTCGCCACTCCTGTCCTCCGTTCGGAAACGAGACGCGGACGGGCTTTTCGCCCGTCCGCGTCAGGAACTGCTAGCCGACCAACATCACTTCTCGTCGGACCAGGCTTGCTTCACGGCGCTGTTGAAGGTGCTCAGGAGCCCGGCTGTGTCCTGGCCCTGGATCACCTTCTGGAGCATCGCCCCCATGTCCGGAGCGCCGGCCGGCAGGGTGTCGGAGCCGTCGTAGACGACTGCCGAGGCCCCGGCCACCTGGGCCGCTTCCTTTTTCGCGAGGTCGTTCGGATAGGCATCGGCGCCGACGGCCTTGACCGGCGAGATGATCGCGCCCGTCTTGGCCCACGTCGTGCCCGAATCGACCGTCGTCATGTACTGGATGAACTCCTTGACGCCGGGGTTGGTGGTCAGCGCCGCGATCTCGTCGCCGCCGATCTCCGCCGCGGTGTCGCCGGAGCCGCCGAAGGCCGGGAAGTCGAACCAGTCGATGGTCTTCCCGATCTCGAGGGACTTGTTGACCTGGCCGGTGGCGATGCCGCCGACGAAGCCGCCCTCGTAGTAGAGGTCGGCCGACGGGTTGGCCCCGAAGGCCTGGGCGATCCCGTCGGTGAACGCGACGCCGAGGGCGCCGGTGATGCCACCCGGGACGTTCTGGTTCGTGATGACGGACTTCATGGCGTCCAGCGCCGTCGCGACCGTCGGGTCGGTCCAGTCGCCGTCCGGGCTGAACAGCTTCTTGTAGGCGTCAGGCCCGTTCTGGCGGAGGTAGATCTCCTCGAACCAGTCGGTCAACGTCCACGAGTCCTTCGCGCCGAGCGCGAGCGGCGTCGCCGAACCCTTCGACTGGAGCGTCGAGATCAGGCTCTTGAGGTCATCGAAGCTCTTCGGCACCGTGGCCCCGGCGGCCGACAGCTTGTCGGGCCGGTACCAGAACGTGCTCTTCGAATTGAACTTGACCATGATCCCGTAGAGCTCGCCGTCGACCTTGCCCGGATCGAGGATACCGGGCGGGTAGTTGGCCTCGAGGCTCGCGGGATCGATTCCCAGGTCGCTGATCTTCTTGATCCCACCCGAGCGGGCGAACTGCCGCAGGAACCCGAGGCCGGGCATGATCGCGACGTCCGGCGGGCTGCCGCTCGTGATCTTGCTTTGGAGGACCGTCGCGTAGTCGGTCCGCTGGGCCTGGTAGGTCGCGGTGTTGCCGGTCTTCGCCTTGAAGTCGTCGAGGACCTTCTGGAACGCCTCCTGCTCGCTGCCGCCCCACAGCGACGTGACGGTGATCGTCGCGCCGGTGACGCCCGAGGCGGCCGGAGCGCTCTCGCCGCCGGGTGCTGCGCTTTCGCCACCCGGTGCGGCGCTGGTTCCGCCGCCGGCAGACGGGGCCGGTGTGCCACCGCTGCTGCACGCGGAGACGATCATGACGGCCGCGATCGGCAACGTCATGAATCGAAGGGACTTGGCCATCGGCCTTCTCCTCCTCTGCCGACGGAACGACCGGTTGTGGTCCGGGTCCCCCATGGATCCGGCCGGTCGATTCGTCGACGGCTCGCACCCCAGCGGGTGCCTGGCCCCGGCGGCGCCGGGATGGGTCGACGTCCCCCGACATTCACTGAAGCTCGACGCGCGGTGCGCTGGTCCGTGGCACCGAACGACGTCAGCGAGTGTCCGAGCGAGTCCCCATGCGGGATCGTGACATCCGTCGCGAGACTAATCGTGGCTTCTCGGCAATGTCAACGTTACATCGGCATCGCGGATCGCCCTCGCGAACCGGCATGCGTCCCCGTGCATGCACGAGCCGGGCTAGGCGCTCGGGGCCACGCGGATGGTCCGGATCTCCCAGGCCTTGAGCGGCACCCGTAGGCGTCCGTCCGGCTCGACGGCTCGCTCCGAGCCCGGCCGCCCCAGGAGATCGACGTCCCGAGCCGACGAGATCCCGGACGGGATCCCGATCGTCGCCTCGGTCGGCTCCGGGGTCTCCGCGACGAGCCGGAGCTCCAGCTCCGCGCCGCGCCGTCGGAGGGCGGACAAAACGACCCCCTGCCCGTCCACCCGGAGGCCGGTCGTCATCCGAGCCGGCACATCGACCGGGCCACGCCCAGCGGCGACGATCGCCGGCAGCCGGAATCGGTCCGCGGCCCCCAGCGCATCGACCTCGGGGTCCGCCCAGGAGCCGGGGTGCGGCAGGATCGCGAACCCGAACCGCCAGGGCCCGAGGAGCTGGGCGGCGGGGACCGGAACCTCGGGCCCGGCCGGGTCCTCGCGGAAGGGATTCTCGTTGCGGCTGATCAGGCCCGTCGAGCGGAGGACGGTCAGCGCCAGCTCGCGACCCTCGACGAGCTCGTACTCCGTGACGTGCTCCAGGAGGATCGTCACGCCCGCCGCATGGACGAAGCCGTGGGCGGGGAACGTCGGCGTCGGGACCTCGCCGTGCCCGGCCTCGGCCGTGAGGCCACGGTCCACGACCGCGAACTGGCCCTCGGCGGACGAGTGGTCGGTCGGGCCGGGCAGCGGGACGTGGCAGCGGACGCGGTGGTCGCGCGACGGGTTCGTGAAGGTCACGGCGACGCGGACGAACGGCTCGCCGGCCCGGAGCTCCAGCCGGGTCGTGACCTCCGCGGGCGCGGTGACCCCGGACCGGCCGGTGCCATCCGGGGTCAGACCCACCGGCCAGTCGTAGCGGCCGACGATCTCGAGCGAGCCGCGCACCGGACCATGCTCGGTCGGCTGGACGACGACGACCGACAAGGCCTCGACGAGGACATCGCCGGCGGGTGGCCCGTAGTTGTAGGTGTCGCCGAAGTCGCCGCCGTCGACGATCCGCCCGACGCCCTGGAGGCGGGAACCGCCGCCGGCGATCGACCACGTGCCGTCCTCGCCGACCTCGATCCGGACGAGGCCGTTCACCAGCGACCGAGCCTCGACCGTCACCGCGTCGGCCGGCACGATCGCGGTGCCCGCCGTCGCCTCGACCGGTCGGACCACCGTCGCGCCGAGCGCCGGCAGCGGCACGGACGCCGCGAGGGTCCGCCGGTCGCCCTGGACGACGACCACGTCCCAGGCCTCGTCGGGATCATCGGCCGTGGCCGCGGCCACCGCGTCCAGCAGCGCGTCCACGTCGAAGTCCGGCAACGCCGCCGGGTCGTCCATCAGGAGGACGAGCTCCGGGACGTCGCCCTCGCGACGGACGAGGTGGCCATCCAGCGAATGGCCGAACAGCTCCCGACCGTGGAGGCGACGGGCGAACAGCTCCGGGACCTGGCGACCGGTGAGGCGCAGCCGTCGCAGCACGGTCTCCGGCAGGGCGACGAGCTGCGTGCCGATCCGCGAGCCATCCGGCAGGTCCAGGTCGACCGCCTCCCAGGCGGCCGGCACGTGAAGGTCCAGGTCGACGACGTCGGACCGATCGAACGGCGAGGGATTGACGACGACCGCACTGCCGCGGGGCGCCGCCTCCGCCAGCGGTCGGACCGCCGCGGTCACGATGCCGCGCCCGATCTGCTCGGCCTCGGCGAAGCGCGTCAGGACCTGGTTCACGACCGCGTCCTGGGAGCAGCCGCAGATGGAGTCGTGGGCGGAGTTGTCGACGACGCGCCGCCAGGCGAGCTCGAGCAGCCGCTCCGGCCACGCGGCAGCGTGCAGCGCCGCGATCGGCTCGGCGTGGCGCTCGAGGGCCCGCTCGGCGCGCCCGGCGGCCGCCTTCAGGTCGATCCGGGCCGAGGTGACGTTCATCAGCATGTTCGCCCGGGCCGCCGAGCGGAGCTCGCCGGTCCAGACCGGGGCAACCGCCGGGTCGGGCTCGTCGGGATCCGCCGCCGCCGCGTCGAACGCCCGGATGTAGTCGCTCAGGGTCTCGATCCGGACCACGATGTCGTTCCGGGCGGCGTTCGCGTCGGCGACGGTCCGGGCGAGGCTCGGGGAGGGGACCGCATGGTCGGTCCCGTACATCGCGAGGATCGACCGGTCGCCGTAGAACGCGCGACCGGCCTCGGCGTACCGGCCGACCTTCTCGGCCAGCTTCTCCGGGATCGCGAGCAGGTAGGCGCCGTTGCCGTAGCCGCCGACGAGGTACTCGGCACGAACGGACGAGCCGTCCGGGGAGCGCCACGTGAACGCGTGCCGGTCGATCGCCGCCGGCACGCCGCGCCAGACCACCGCGTGGCGGATCCCGGCCCGGCGGAGGATCTGGGGCATCTGGGCGACGTGGCCGAACATGTCGGGGAGGTAGCCGACGGGCATCGCCTCGCCGTAGCGCTCGGCGGCGGCCCAGCCGATCTCGAGGTTCCGGATCATCGTCTCGCCCGAGACGAGGAACTCGTCCATCAGGATCTGCCACGGCCCGATCGCCAGGCGGTCCTCCGCGATGAGCTTCTCGATCCGGGCTCGGCTCTCGGGGCGGATCTCGAGGTAGTCGTCGACGGTCGCGACCTGGCCGTCGAGGGTGAAGGCCAGCCGGTCGTCCGCCTCCATCGAATCGAGGAGCTCGTCGACGAGCTCCACGAGCCGCATCCGGAAGACCTGGAACGGCTCGTACCACTCGCGATCCCAATGGGTATGCGGAACGAGATGGATGACCGCCGGCGCCTCGACCGCCATCAGGCCGGAACCCCGGTCGCGAGCGGCTCGGCGGGTGGATCGGCAAGCCCGGCCGCCTCGCCTCCGATCGCGATCCCGCGCCGGGCCGCCCACCGCGCGATCGCCCGCTGCGAGGTCACGATGTCCGTCCGGCCGTCGGCGATGCCCGTGGAGGGTCGCGCACCGTCGACGACGAGCTCGTGGAAGGCGAGCAGCTCCCGTTCGAACGCTTCCTCGATCGAATCGAACACGAGCCGCCGGCGGGTCTCCTGGATCCCGGTGGAGACCGTGAGCACAGTCGGCTCGTGAAGCCGGTACGGAGCCGGGAAGCTCAGCTCCACCGATCCGCCGACGAAATGGAACCGGACGTCCTCGCGGTAGGCCGGATAGCCCGGCAGGTAGTGCCAGCCCAGCGAGACGCGCGTGCCGTCGCCGAGGCGGGCGACCACGAGCACGGAGCCCGGGTCGTCGGCGGACTCGCCCCAGGCGTCGACCAGGTCGACCGCGACAACGTCGCCGGCCACCGCCCGGATCACCGACCACTCGTGGACGACGGAGCCCAGGAGGATCCCCGCGTAGAGACCGCCGAGCTCGCCGGCAGCCTCGCCGATGGCGGCCCGGACCAGCTCGGCCGTGGCGTCCCGGAGACCGGCGAGCACCGCGGGGTCGGCGTCCGGGACCGGCGGCCGGAGATGGGCGAAGGCGAGCTGGGCGGCGCTCGTCGGGTGGAGGACGGCGACCTCGATCGCCCGAAGCCCGCCGAGGCCGGTGGCAGGATCCTCGACCAGGCGACGAGCCTCGACGACGGCCGGATCGAACGTCTTCATGTAGCCGAGGAGGAGCCGGCCGGCGTTCGGCGACACAGCCAGCCGGTCCGCCTCCGCCACGGTGAACGCGAGCGGCTTCTCGCACAGGACGGGCAGCCCCCGGTCGAGCGCGGCGAGAGCGTCCGCGCCGTGGGAGCCGGAGGTCAGGAGGATCACCGCGTCGAGATCGGATGTCTCGAGGAGCTCCGACACGGTGGCGACACGCGCGGTCGGCCGGACGCGGTGCCGCTCGCCCATCGCTTCCCGGAGGGACGGCGACAGATCGGCCAGCGCCGCGATCTCGAACCGCTCGGGAAGGCGGGCGAGGAGCGGCAGGTGGACGGCCTGGGCGACCGCGCCGAGCCCGGCGACGCCGACCCGGATGCGGCGGCCCGGCCGCGCGGAGGGTTCCATCGGGCGACGAGTATAGGTGGACCCTTCGCCTGCCTCGCTCCGGGCGGAGGGTGCCGCCGGTCTCGACGTGTAATGCATTCGCCGGTTGACCGTGCCGACGGGCGTCGGCAAGACTCTCCGCCCATGACGGTCCAGCAGCCCGCATCCGCCATCGTCGCCCCCCTCGGCCCGGACTGGCGGGACGGCGTCGTCTACCAGATCTATCCGCGGAGCTTCGCCGACCACGACGGCAGCGGCACGGGCGACCTGCAGGGGATCATCGACCACCTCGATCATTTCGGCCCCGACGCGCTCCCCATCGACGCGATCTGGCTCTCGCCCATCTACCCGTCGCCGGGCCGCGACCTCGGCTACGACGTCACCGACCACACGACCGTCGACCCGCTGCTCGGCACCGACGCGGACTTCGACCGGCTCGTCGCGGAGTCGCACCGGCGCGGGATCCGGGTGATCCTCGACCTGGTGATGAACCACACGTCGGACGAGCACGCCTGGTTCCTCGCGTCGAAGCAGTCGCGCGAGGGGCCGTTCGCGGACTTCTACCTCTGGCGCGACCCGTCCGGCCGGGACGACGACGGCAACCCGCTGCCACCGAACAACTGGGTCTCGTTCTTCGGCGGTCCTGGCTGGGAATGGGTGCCCGAACGGCAGCAGTTCTACTACCACACGTTCCTCGTCGGCCAGCCGGAGCTGAACTGGCGCAACCCGGCCGTCGAGGAGGCCCAATGGGACATGGTCCGGGGCTGGCTGCGTCGCGGCGTCGACGGGTTCCGCCTGGACGTCTTCAATGCGTTCCTGAAGGATCCCGAGCTGCGAAGCAACCCGGTGGTCGAGGGGACGTCGCCGTGGGGCAGGCTCGACCACCTGTACGACCTCGACCAGGCGGACTTCGCGCAGCTGATCGAGCGGTTCCGGGCCATCCTCGACGAGGCCGACGGCCGGATGTCGGTGGGCGAGCTGTTCTCCGGCGGCACCGACACGGCCGCGAAGTACACCCGCGGTCCCCACGTCGTCTTCGACTGGTCGCTCATGGTCGCGCCGTGGACCGCGGAGGGCTTCGCCGCGGCGATCGACCTCCGCGAGACCGCCTACGGCCCGGGCCGGCGGCCGACCACTGCGCTCTCGAACCACGACCGCGAGCGACAGGCGACGCGGCTCTCCGCCTCGGTCGGTCGGGACCGCCTGCCGGATCGCGACGCGATCGCGAAGGCATCGGCCTTCGTGACCCTGACGCTCCGGGGCGTCCCGTTCCTGTATTACGGCGAGGAGATCGGGATGGCCGACGTCGACATCCCGCGCGACGAGATCGTCGATCCGCCTGCGCTCCGGGCCGGCCCGGACTTTCCCTGGTACGACCGATCGCGCTGCCGGACGCCGATGCAGTGGACGGCCGAGCCGGGTGCCGGCTTCACGACCGGCCGGCCGTGGCTCCGGCTCGGGCCGGACGTGGCCACCCGGAACGTCGCCGCCGAGTCGACCGATCCGGACTCGGTCTACGCCGCGTATCGGCGCCTCCTCGCGCTCCGGCGCAGTTCGGCGGCCCTCCGGTCCGGCGCGATGACCCGGCTCGAGAGCGGGACCGCGGACGTCCTCGCCTGGACCCGCGAGCACGGGGACGAGCAACTGCTCGTGCTCGTGAACTTCGTCGGCGAGGCCCGAACCGTCGACGTCGGCCGGCTGACCGGCTCGACCGCCTGGACGGCGCGGATCGGCACCCGGCGCGAGCCGACCCGACCGGATGCCGGCGGCCGCCTGACGCTCGAGCCGGACGAGGCGGTGATCCTCGAGGCGATCGGGGCCTGACGGCAATGCGGGGCTGACGCTCGCCGGGCGGGCCCCACCGATCGTCATGGTGACGGGCGCCGAGTTGCCGCTGCTACCATTCGCGCCAGCGAACCCGTCTCCACGGAGCCTGCCGTGCCGCTCGACTTCCTGAAGCGCAAGAACACCGATCCCGCCGCTCCCGCCGACGCGGCCGGAGCCGCGGCGACCGGTGCCCACGGCCCGATCACGCTGCCCGAGGAAGTCGTCGCCCAGGAGTACCAGCTGAAGCTGTACTACGCGGGCAAGTCGAGCGAAGGCGTCCGGATGCAGGCCGGCCCGAAGGCCCTCGCCGAGCTGCCCTCGATGCTCCACGGCGTCGCGAAGAGCGACATCGAGATCGTGGAGCCGCTGCCGATCGAGTTCAGCCAGGCGACGCCCGTGATGGCCCGGCCCTCCGAGGCGATGCAGTGGCTGAACGCCCACCACGCCAACAACCCGGTGACGCGCCATGCCCTCGTCGTCCTCGAGTCGATCGACGCGGTCGACCTGGCGTTCGACACCTTCGTCTGCACGATGCTCGACGGCGAGGTCGACACGAGCGGCTATCCCGAGTACAGCGC
>DATBGP010000263.1:0-6129 GCA_036557925.1 Candidatus Limnocylindrales bacterium
CATCGGCGGCGGCGTGACCCGCGACGTGCTGCTCAACGACGTTCCGTCCGCCCTCACGAACGCGTGGTACCTGATCCTGTGCGCGGTCGCCGGGTTCCTGGCCCTTCGAATCTCCGGGCAGCTGGACGCCGGCCGCACGGTCCGGCTGTTCGACTTCATGTCGGCGTTCTCGCTGCCGTGGTACGCCGCCGTCGGAGCCAACAAGGCGATCGATGCCGGCCTGCCGTATCTCGCCTGCATCCTGATCGGCGTCGTGGGACCGACCGCCGGCCGGTTCCTGATCGACATCACCTCGGGCGTCACGCCCCAGCACTTCGTCCAGGGCGAGTGGTTCGTCGGGACGGCGGTCCTGACGAGCGTGGTCTACGTGATCGCGGACGCCGGGCTCGGGCTCGACATCTGGCCGGCCACGCTCATCGCGTTCGTCATCGGGTTCGGCTTCCGGTTCACGGCGCGTCGACTGCGCTGGGAGGAGCCGCTCCCGCGGAACCAGGAAGGAGTCGTGGTCCCGAGCTCCTGACGGGGACCGCCACCCGGGCCCGGTCGCGCCGCCCTCGGCCGGGCTCCGCGTCCGGGCGGGACCGCCCGATCCGCCGTACGCTGGACGTCGCGACCGCTGCCCGCCGACGGCAGCGAATTGCGCGACACCGGATCCGACAGATGACTCAGCCGAGCGAGCGCTTCGAGCTTCGCCACGCGGCCACCGATCGACCCACGATCGTCGTGGTCCCCGAGCGCCGGCTGTTCGCGATCGATGGCGTCGGCGGGCCGTCGGGCGCCGACTTCGTCCTTGCCGGGGAGACCCTCCATCGCGTCGGCCGGATCCTCCACGACCGGATGCGCAGGGAGCGGAGGAGCGCGAGCCTGGCGCCGATCCTCGAGACGGCCTGGTGGACCCACCCGGAGCTGCCGGCCGGGGATGTCCCGGCGGCGTTCGAGGATCGCTCGACCTGGCACTGGCAGCAGATGGTGGAGCTGCCCGATCTCGCCGAGGCGGCCGACGCCGATCCCGCGATCGCGGAGGTCCAGCGGGAGATGGGCCGGGCCGAGCCGCTGCTGCGTGTGATCACGGTGCCCGGCGGCCGCTCCGCCCAGATGCTCCACCTCGGCGGCTCCGCCTCCACGGCGGCCACGCTCCGGGCGCTGTTCGCGCTCCTCGCCGCCGGCGACCTGCGACCGCACGGCCACATCCACGAGCTCCGCCTCGTCGACGAGCGGACCGTCCCGGCGGACCGGGCGAGGTCGATCCTGCGCGTCCCGATCGAGGATTGAGCCCTCCGCCGCGTTGACCGGCCGGTCCCGGCGCGGCATCCTTCGCTGCGGCGATGGGGCCCGCCCACTGAACCGCCCGGCATGCCGGGCTGATGGCTCCTGACGAACCCGATCCCGCGTCAGGAGAGAGCGCCCCATGTCCCTCGTCCTCATCGCCATCGGGGGCGCCGGCGGCGCCGTCGCCCGGTACCTCGTCGACACGTTCGTCAGCGCCCGGATCGCGGGCGCCTTCCCGTGGGGAACGCTGGTCGTGAACCTGAGCGGCTCGGTCGTCCTGGGCATCCTCTTCGCGATCGTCCTGGAGCAGGGTCTGCTCCCGTCGTCGGCTCGAGCCGCGCTGATGGTCGGCTTCATCGGCGCCTACACGACCTTCTCGACGCTCATGCTCGAGAGCTGGCGCCTGATCGAGGGCGGGGCGCCGCTGCTGGGCCTCGTCAACCTTGCCGGATCGGCGGCCCTGGGGCTGCTCGCCGTCGTCGCAGGACTCGCGATCGGCCGCGCGGTCGGCTGAGCCTCGCATCGCCTTCGGCGGCCGGACGGCGCGCACGAGGCCGCAAGGACCGGTCGGCGCCATTGCCGCGCGGGCAGCCCGGGCGCGACGCTCGGGAAGCCGCGACCCTGTGCCCCGGTCCTGTTCCCCGGTCCCGTGCCCGTCCGTCCCTGGAGGTCGACGTCATGCCGAACGGCAAGCCGAACATCGTGGTCATCTGGGGCGACGACATCGGCATCACGAACCTGAGCTGTTACAGCGACGGGCTCATGGGCTACCGCACCCCGAACATCGACCGGATCGCCGACGAGGGCATGCGCTTCACCGATTCCTACGGCGAGCAGAGCTGCACGGCCGGCCGGTCGGCCTTCCTCACGGGTCAGTCCGTGTTCCGGACCGGCCTGAGCAAGGTCGGGATCCCGGGCTCGCCGGTCGGCCTCCAGGCGGAGGACCCGACCATCGCCGAGCTCCTCAAGCCGCTCGGCTATGCGACCGGCCAGTTCGGCAAGAACCACCTCGGCGACCTCAACCAGTTCCTGCCGACCGTCCACGGATTCGACGAGTTCTTCGGCAACCTCTATCACCTCAATGCCGAGGAGGAGCCGGAGCGCCCGAACTACCCGCCGGCAGCGGACTTCCCCCACTTCCGGGAGCGATTCGGCCCGCGCGGCGTGATCCACAGCTTCGCGACCGACGAGGACGACGCGACCGAGCAGCCGCGGTGGGGCCGGATCGGAAAGCAGAAGATCGAGGACACGGGCCCGCTGACGAAGGCGCGGATGGAGACGATCGACGACGAGGTCGTCGACGGAGCCCTCGACTTCCTGGGGCGCCAGGCCGCGGCCGCCAAGCCGTTCTTCCTGTGGGTCAACACGACCCATATGCACTTCAAGACGCACACGAAGCCCGAGAGCATCGGCCAGGCGGGGCGGTGGCAGTCGCCCTACCACGACACGATGATCGATCACGACCGGAACGTGGGGCAGGTCCTCGACAAGCTCGACGAGCTCGGCCTGACCGACGACACGATCGTCATCTACTCGACCGACAACGGGCCCCACATGAACTCCTGGCCGGATGCCGGCATGACCCCGTTCCGGAACGAGAAGAACTCGAACTGGGAGGGGGCGTTCCGCGTCCCGGAGATGATCCGCTGGCCGGGCCACATCCCCGCGGGCGTGGTCTCCAACGAGATCGTCCAGCACCACGACTGGCTGCCGACGTTCCTGGCGGCGGCCGGTGCGCCGGACGTCGTCGAGGAGCTCAAGCAGGGCCACTCGATCGGCGACCGGACGTTCAAGGCCCACATCGACGGCTACAACCTCCTCCCGTACCTCACCGGCGAGGTCGACAAGAGCCCGCGCCAGGCCTTCATCTACTTCTCGGACGACGGCGACGTGCTGGGGATCCGGTTCGACAACTGGAAGGCGGTCTTCATGGAGCAGCGGGCCGCGGGAACGCTGCGGATCTGGGCCGAGCCGTTCATCCCGCTCCGCGTGCCGAAGCTCTTCAACCTGCGGACGGACCCGTTCGAGCGCGCCGACATCACGTCGAACTCGTACTACGAGTGGCTCCTCGAGAACGCCTACCTCGTGCTGGCGGCGAGCGCCGTCGTGACCCAGTTCCTCGCGACCTTCCAGGAGTTCCCGCCCCGCCAGAAGGCGCCCAGCTTCTCGATCGACCAGGTGGTCGCGAAGCTCGAGGAGAGCCTGGCCGGCGCGAACTCATGAGCGATCCGCTCCCGTCCTGGAACGACACCCCGACGAGGGCGGCCATCACCGCCTTCGTCGAGCGGGCCACGAGCGGACCGGACGCCGTTCCCCCGGCGGAGCGGATCGCGGTCTTCGACAACGACGGAACGCTCTGGACCGAGAAGCCGATGCCGGTCGAGCTCGTCTTCATCCTGCAGCGCTGGGTCGCGATGGCCGAGGCGGATCCCTCGCTTCGCGAGCGGCAGCCCTGGAAGGCCGCGGTCGAGAAGGACTACGCCTGGCTCGGCGGCGTCATCGATCGCCACTACGGCGGCGACGACGCGGACCTGAAGATCCTGATGGGCGGCGTGCTCGGCGCGTTCGCCGGGTTGGAGGTGGAGGAGTACGGGCGGCAGGCGGCAGCGTTCGTCCGGGAGGCTCACCATCCGACGCTCCGCCGGCCGTTCCACGCGGTGGGCTTCCAGCCGATGGTGGAGCTCCTGCGCTACCTGGAGGCGAACGGCTTCACGACGATGATCGCTTCGGGCGGGTCGCGCGACTTCATGCGCGGCTTCGCCTGGGACGTCTACGGGATCCCGCCCGAACGGATCGTCGGCAGCGCGAACCAGCTCGAGTTCGTCGCGGATGGCGACGGGACCCTCGTGTACAAGGCCGCCCCGGACGTCTTCGACGACGGGCCCGCGAAGCCGATCCGGATCTGGAGCCGGCTCGGCCGACGGCCGCTGATCGCGGGCGGCAACTCGAACGGCGACCTGCCGATGCTCTCCTTCGCGGGGACGGCCGAGCGGGCCGCGCTGCGACTCCTCGTCCTCCACGACGACGCCGAGCGTGAGGCCGACTACGTGAAAGGTGCCGAGGGGGCGCTGGAGACCGCGCGTGCGGGCGCCGCCGAGGGCTGGGTCGTGGTGAGCGTGAAGGACGACTGGTCGACCGTGTTCGCGGACGTGCCGGCGCCCGCGTGACCGCCGAGACGCCGACCGTCGGCGGCGCCGGAGCCGGCGGTCGCGCGCTCTCGCACTGGCTGCCGATCGCGGATTGGCTTCCGGCGTATCGGCCGGAATGGCTCCGCTTCGACGCGATCGCCGCGATCACGTCCTGGGCCCTGATCGTGCCCCAGGCGATCGCGTATGCCCAGATCGCGGGGCTGCCGCCGCCGGCCGGTCTCGCCGCCGCCGCGGCCGGCCTCCTGGCCTACGGCCTGCTCGGGACCTCGAAGCAGCTGCTGGTCAGCCCCACGTCCTCCACGGCCGCGATCTCGGCTGCGCTGGTCGGGACCGTGGCGGCAGGCGACGCCGCGCAGGTCGGCCACCTGTCGTCCGCGCTCGCGATCCTCGTCGGCCTGACGTTCGTGATCCTCGGACTGGCCCGCATCGGGTTCGTCTCGCGCTTCATTCCGACGGCCGTGCAGGTGGGCTTCATGTTCGGGCTCGGCCTGACGATCCTGACCGGCCAGCTGACGAAGATCCTCGGGATCGGCGGCGTCTCGGGCTCGTTCGTCGACGAGGCCCGGGGCCTGCTGGGCGAGCTCGGCGGCATCAGCTGGGTGACGGCGCTGGTCGGAGTCCTGGCGCTGGCGGCGCTGATCCTGGGCCGGCGGCTCGTGCCGAACCTGCCCATGGCCCTGATCGTCGTCGTCGTCAGCATCGTGACGGTGACGATCCTCGACCTCGCCGCCCGGGGCGTCGCCGTCATCGGCGACGTCCAGGCCGGGTTCCCGCTGCCCGCCCTGCCGCTCGTGGGAGCCCAGGATTTCCTCGCGCTCGTGCCCGGCGCGGTCGCGATCTCGATGATCGGCAGCGCCGAGAGCCTCACCGTGGCCCAGCAGTTCGCCGACGAGCATCGCGACGAGATCCGGGCCGACCAGGAGCTGATCGCGAACGGCGGCGCCAACGTCCTGTCGGGACTCTTCCAGGGGTTCATCGTCGGCGGCGGCGCGAGCCAGAGCGCGGCGAACGACCACGCCGGGGCGCGGACGCCCGTCGCCTCGATCCTCGTCGCGGCGCTCACCGCGGTGACGGCCGTCGCCCTGCTGCCGCTCTTCCGGAACCTGCCGGACGCCGTCCTCGGGGCGATCGTCATCAGCGCCGTCCTCGGCTTCCTTCGCCTCGATGAGCTGCGCCGCATCGCGACCCTCCGCCGCGACAGCTTCGTCCTCGCCCTCGTCGCCCTCGTCGCGACGCTCCTGCTGGGCATCCTGCCCGGGCTGATCGTCGCGGTGATCCTGTCCCTCCTGCTCCTCCTGGTCCGGCTGGCCCGTCCCACGACGACCGAGGTCGGCCGCCGGCCGGACGGCACGATGGGGGTGATGGGCGACGCCGACGCGGCCCCGATCCCCGGGCTCCTGTTCATCCGCCTGGACGCTCCGCTGCTCTTCCTGAACGCGGCCCTGCTCCGCGACCAGGTCCGGGCGCAGATCCGCGCGGCCGAAACCCCGCCGCAGGTCGTGATCGTCGACCTCGAGGCGTCCTCCGAGCTCGACGTGGAGAGCCTGGACCTGCTCCGGCGGATCGCCGAACAGGCCCGCGAGAATGGCGCCGAGCTGTGGCTCGCGGACGTCCGCCCGGGCGTCGCCGAGATGCTCGGCCGTGCGGGCATCGACCCGGAGACCGGCGCACCCCGCTGGTTCCGGCGGTCGCGCGACGCGATCGCCGCCTT
>DATBGP010000264.1:0-3235 GCA_036557925.1 Candidatus Limnocylindrales bacterium
CGACGAGGTCGCCCGGATCTTCGATCGCGCGGCCGATCTCAAGGCCGAGGAGCGTTCGCGGCGCGAACGCGGGACGCCGGTCGCGACGCCCCTCGCCGGGCGGACCCTGGCGATGCTCTTCCAGAAGCCGAGCCTCCGGACGCGGGTGACGTTCGAGGCGGGGATGAACCAGCTCGGCGGCCACGCGGTCTATCTCACCGAGGATGTCGTGATGGGCGCCCGCGAGAGCGTCCGCGACGTCGCCCGGAACCTCGAGCGGTTCGTCGACGCGATCGTCGCCCGGACCGGGCCGCACGAGGTCGTGGTCGAGCTCGCGTCCCAGGCCTCCGTCCCCGTGATCAACGGCCTGACGCTGCGCGAGCATCCGTGCCAGGCCCTGGCCGACCTGTTCACGCTGCAGGAGCGGTTCGGGGACCTCCACGGGCGGACCCTGGCGTTCGTCGGCGACGGCAACAACGTCTACCACTCGCTCGCGCTGCTGGGGGCGATGCTCGGGATGGAGGTCCGCCTCGCCCATCCGGCCGACTACGGCCCGAACCCCCGGATCGTCGAGCGGGCCGAGGCCCTCGCGGCGACCACGGGTGGCCGGCTGGAGTTCGGTCGCAACCCGGCCCAGGTGGTGCGCGGCGCGGACGTCGTCTACACGGACGCGTGGACGTCGATGGGCCAGGAGGTCGAGGCCGAAGCCCGCCGCGACGCGTTCGCCGACTACCAGGTGGACGACGCGCTGCTCGACGCCGCCGGCCCCGACGCGGTCGCGATGCACTGCCTCCCGGCGCACCGGGGCGAGGAGATCACTTCCGCGGTCATGGACGGCCCGCGGAGCATCATCTGGGACCAGTCCGAGAACCGGCTCCACGTCCAGAAGGCCCTGCTCGTGGAGCTGCTGGCGGGATGAGCCCTTCGAAGGACGCCGGTCGACCGGGCTGGCCCACGGGGCCGGGCGAGGATGCCCTGGCCCGAAAGACACCGCGCGTGACGCCGCGATCCGGGTCGGCGGGCCGGTCGTCGGCGGCGTCCGCGGCGCTGTACGAGCGCTACAAGGACGCGCTCCGGCGCGGCCACGTCGCGGCGCTCCGGAACCGCAACGACGCGGCGATCGACGCCTACGGCGAGGCGGCCTCGATCGCCCCAGATCGAGCCCTGCCGCACGCGAGCATCGGCGGGATCCTCGTGAAGATGAACCGCCTCGAGGACGCGGTCGCGTCCTACGAGCGGGCCCTCGCCCTGGCGCCGCGGGACGAGGCGGCGCTGCGCGGGAGCGCCGAGGCCCTGACGCGCCTGGGCCGGCGAACCGCCGCGGCCGACGCGCTGGACCGGCTCGCGGATGCGCTCGACGCCGCCGGGCGGACGGCCGACGCGACCGATGCGGCGCGTCGGGCGCTCGAGCTCGCGGAGTCGCGGGCGCGGCGGACCCACGTGGAGGAGCTCGCGAATCGGCTGCGTGCGTCGTCGCCGGGGGACGAGGCCGCCGAACGGGCGCTGAGCCAGGCGCTCCGCGTGCTGGAGCCGGTCGCGATCGAATCGGTGGCGGAACCAGCGGAGCCGGAGGTCGTCGACGCGCTCACGGTCGAGGAGGTGCCGGCGGCGGCCGAAGTCGAACTCGTCGAGGCAGCCGCCGAGGTGACGGAAGCCGCGGGCGTCGCCGAGGTCGAGGCCGAGCCGGAGCCGGGCGCTGCGTCGGTGGCGGCGCTCGAGGTCGTGATCCGGGAGGACGAAGCCGGCGGGCCTGCCGCTCCGGAGGCCGAGGCCACGGAGCTGGAGGCCATGGAGCCCGAGGCGGCCGAGCCCGAGGCGGCCGAGCCGATCGGGCTCGGGATCGCGCTCGGGGCCGTGGCGGAGACCCACCTCTACGCCGGGGAGCTCGAAGAGGCTCACGCCGGCCTGCTCGCTGCCGCGCGCGCTCATCGACGGGCCGGCCGGCTCGTCGCCGCGATCGACGCGTGCTACCTCGCGATCGGCCTCGCCCCGTCCGACCCGGACCTCCACCTGTTGCTCTCGGAGCTCTATCTGGACCGCGGTTGGCGGACCATGGCCGCCGACAAGCTCCTCCTCCTCGGCCGGATCGCCGAGCTGGACGCCGACGCGGCGACGCACGATCGCCTCTGCGAGCTGGTCACGACGAGGCTCGCGGACGAGCCGCGCGTGGCCGAGCTCTGCGCCTGACGAGATCGCCTCCGCTCGGCGGGCCGAGCGGAGGCCCCCGGTGATGACGACGGTCAGGGCAGCGGGTTCTTGATCAGGTCGCGCTCCGCCAGGTAGTCCTGCGGGTTGACGCCGATGTAGCGTGTGCCGCTCCGGTCGTTCTGGCGGCCGTTGCCGCCCACGCAGCCCGATTGGAGCTCGCCGCCGCCGGCACCGCGGGTCGTCGTCGTCTGGCCCGGCTGCAGATACCTGGCCGGGTTGCTGGCGTGCTGATCGGTGCCGTTCAGCACCCAGTACCTCGACCGGGAGTCCACGGTGACCCGAGTCCCGGCTCCCCACCAGGCCAGGAGTCGTTGGCCGATGGTCGAGCTGGTGATCCCGTTGCAGCCCCCGAGGGCCTGCACGGTGACGCGACGGAACCGCACGATCCGGACGCCGCCGTCGCCGTCGCGAATGGTCACGATCGGATCGAACTGGCCGAGACCGTACGCATGCGTGACCTGGTCGAGGCCCAGCTGTGGCGACGTCGTGACGCCGTCGCCGAAGTCCCACTCGTAGCTCAGCGGATCCGCCGGGACGTCCGACGCGATCACGCCGAAGGTGACGTGCGACTTGTTGGCGTCCGTGAACGGGTCCATGGTGTCGATCCGCGGCCCATTGCTCGGCGACGTGCCGATCCGGCCGTCAGGCGCGACGTTGGCGACGACCACCGTGGCGGTGTCCGAGGCACACCGGCTCGGGAGTGGCGTGCCGTTGTCGCAGACCTGCAAGGTGGCCACGAAGACGCCGTCGTCGGGAACGACGACCCGGAAGGTGGCCGACGAGCCGGACGTGATCGCCGACGTCGAACCCTGCCGGCGAAGGACCCAGCTGTACGTCACGTTCCCGTCGATGTCGCTACCGCTGCCGCTGAAGGAAACCGTGTCACCTTCGTCGGCAGCTCGGTCCGGACCGGCGTTCGCCGTCGGCGGATCGTTGACCGGTGTCACGGTGATGGTGACCGTCGCGGTGTTCGACGTCGCGATCCCGTCATTGGCGGCGAACCGGAAGCTGTCCGGTCCCGCGTAGTTCGGGTCCGGGGTGTAGGTGA
>DATBGP010000265.1:0-6007 GCA_036557925.1 Candidatus Limnocylindrales bacterium
GCGGCGATGACGCGCCGGCCGCCGGCCGTGCGCATCCGCGCGCGAAAGCCGTGTTCCTTGGCGCGATGCCGCTTCTTGGGCTGGTAGGTCTGCTTCATCGGGACTGTGCGTGATCCTCTCCGCTGGGCCCCGGGTCGACAACCGACCCCGGAAGGCACGCGAGCGCGCCGGAACGCCCTCCTCGGGCGCGTGGGCGCGTTCGTCGTGCGGCGGATGATATGTCGCACCCTTTCGGGGCGTCAAACGAGCGGGCGACCCTCCGACGCGGCCGATCGGGCCTCGCGACCGGTCCCGCAGCGATACTCCCCGGGGGTATGTCGGAATCGCCTTGCGACGCCCGTTCGGCCGGTGCTATCCTCACCGGGCCCTCGGCGCCGGGACGTTCGCGGGCCAGGCCCCAGACACGCGGTTCCATGGGGATTCTGGAGCGTCGACCGGCCGAGCCGGAGACCCTCGGAGTCCTCTCGTCGCCCGTTCCTCGCGACCCCGCTCGGTTTGCCGCTGGCGGCCGATTCATCGTTGTCGAAGCACTCTGGATCGGGACCACATCGATCGAATGGACGCCAAGCAGGTCTGGCGCGCCGCCCTCGGCGAGCTGCAGGTCTCACTCTCGCCGGCCAACTTCGAGACGTGGCTGCGAGACACGCAGCTCGTCGACGTCGACGAGCAACGCTTCCGGATCGGCGTCCCCAACGGCTTCGCCAAGGACTGGCTCGAGAACCGCTATCGCTCCCTGATCAGCCAGACCCTGGCCCGGATCGTCGGCTACAGCGTCCAGGTCGAGTTCGCCGTCGTGCCGGTCGCCGAGCCGGCCGAGACGGACGGCGAGAGCGGCACGAGCCACCCGGCCGCGTCGACGACCCCCCAGGTCCGCCTCGAGCCCGGCCGCGTCGGCGGCGAAGGCAGCTCGGCCAACCTGAACCCCCGGTACACGTTCGCGAACTTCATCGTCGGCTCGGCCAACCGCCTCGCCCACGCCGCGAGCCTGTCGGTCGCCGAACGTCCCGGCCACGCCTACAACCCGCTCTTCCTGTACGGCGGGGTCGGCCTCGGCAAGACCCACCTGATGCACGCGATCGGCAGCCAGGTGATCGCGAAATTCCCGCGGAAGCGCGTCGTCTACGCCACCAGCGAGAAGTTCACGAACGAGTTCATCACCTCGATCCAGCAGGGCAAGATCGACGAGTTCCGGGCCCGCTACCGCCGGATCGACCTCCTCCTGATCGACGACATCCAGTTCATCGCGGACAAGGAGCGGACGCAGGAAGAGTTCTTCCACACGTTCAACGCGATCCACGAGGACGGCAAGCAGATCGTCCTCTCGTCCGACCGGCCGCCGAAGGCGATCCTGACCCTCGAGGAGCGGCTCCGGTCGCGGTTCGAGTGGGGCCTGATCGCCGACCTCACGGCGCCGGACCTCGAGACGCGGATCGCGATCCTCCGGGCCAAGGCGGAGGAAGGTTCCGTGCCGATCACGTCCGACGTGATCGAGTTCATCGCCCGGAAGGTCGTGTCGAACATCCGGGAGCTCGAGGGAGCGCTGAACCGGATCGTGGCCTTCGCCTCGATGGGGGCGACGCCGATCTCGATCGAGCTGGCCCAGGCGGTCCTCTCGAACGTCCTCTACAACCCGAAGAAGCGGCAGGTCACGCCCGAGCGGATCGCGAAGGCCGTCGCCGACTACTACGGCGTCCAGATGGACCAGCTCCGCGGCCAGAAGCGCGACAAGGCGATCGTCACGCCGCGCCAGGTCGCGATGTTCCTCATGCGCGAGGAGACGGACGTCTCGCTCCTGCGGATCGGCGCGGAGCTCGGCGGCCGGGATCACTCCACGGTCCTCCACGCCTGCGACAAGATCACCCGCGAGAGCGCCGTCAACGACGAGCTGCGCCGCGAGATCGCCGCAGTCCGGGAGCTGATCTACGCCGACTGAGCGGCGGTCCTGACCCGGTCCAACCCCCCCCGGGCGCGGAAGTGAACCTTTCGGCCCGGCTTGCCCTGAACCGGTTTTGGCACGCCTCGTTGTGGAAAACCGGGCCGATTCGGTGGAGAACAGGGCCCGGTTGTGGACAGTTTCACCCGGGTGCTTTGATCACCGGGGCCGCCGGCGTGGATGAACCGGGCCGTCGGCGAGCCCGGACGGCGCGGGGCGGGTCGCGTCCACACCGACTCCACCGGCCCATCGACCGCCAACGGCCGGCCGTCCACGCCCCGCCGGGACTCGTCCACCGCCCCGCCGAACGGCCGCACGAGGGGCCGTCCACGGCGTCCACACCATGATGACGGTGATGACGGGATGAGAAGATAGGGCGAAGATACGAACCACTGATCGACCGGTCCACGGGCTCTCGAGGCGGGCCCTGTCGCGACCGCCTGGTTCCGACATTGGGAGACCACCCGACGTGAAGCTATCGGTCATGCAGGAGAACCTGGCGCGCGGCCTGTCGGTCGTCAGCCGGGCCGTCTCGAACCGCTCCCTGCCGGTCCTGACGAACGTCCTCCTGAAGACCGAGGACGGTGGCCTGAAGCTCACCGCCACCAACCTCGAGATCGGGATCACCTACTGGGTCGCGGGCAAGATCGAGACCGACGGGGCGACGTCGGTGCCGGCCCGTCTCCTGACGGACCTCGTGAACAGCTTGCCGGGCGGCGAGCCGATCACGCTGGAGCTCGGAGCGGGCGAGACCCTCCACATCCGGTCGGGCCGGTTCGAGTCGAACATCAAGGGGATTCCGGCCGACGACTTCCCGACCGTCCAGACCGCCGGCGAGCGGCCGATCACCCGCGTCGAGCAGAAGGTCCTGCGCCAGGCGCTCGACGAGACCGCGTTCGCGGCCGCGAGCGACGAGGCCCGGCCGATCCTCACCGGCGTCCTCGCCCGGTTCGAGGGCGACCAACTGACGCTCGCCGCCGCCGACAACTACCGGATCGCCGTCAAGCGCCTCACCGTCCTGGATCCGGTCGAGGAGACCAGCGTCGTCATCCCGGCCCGGGCGCTCAACGAGCTCGCCCGGGTGCTGTCGGACACGGACGACCCGGTCTCGATCGTCCTTGCCCACTCGCGGAACCAGCTGCTCTTCCACCTCGAGGGGATCGACCTCGTCACCCGCCTGATCGACGGCCAGTACCCGAACTACCAGTCCGTCCTGCCGGCCAGCCACTCGACGCGGGCGGTCCTGGACCGGGAGGAGCTCCTCCGGGCCGTCCGCCCAGCGGCGCTCATCGCCCACGAGTCGGCGAACATCGTGAAGCTCGGGGTGGGCCTCGACGGCGACCCCGGGATCACGGTCAGCGCGAACGCCGAGGTCGGCGACCACGTGGGGCGAGTCGAGGCGGCGGTCGAGGGCGACGGGACGACGATCGCCTTCAACGCGCGGTTCCTCGCGGACGTCCTGACGAACGTCGACGCCTCCCAGTTCGCCCTGGAGCTGAACGGGCCGCTGTCGCCGGGCGTGTTCAAGCCGGTCGGCGACGATCGATACGTCCACGTCGTCATGCCGCTGAAGACGACGTCCTGATCGTCGACCCCGTGGCGTCGGAGACCTCCGTCATGGACCTCGGAGATCTCCGCAGCGAGGTGCCCGGACCGTCGGATCGGAAGGGGACGAACCTCGCCGGCGAGGCGGAGGACGGGAGGGGGGCGGTCGCCGGCACGATGCTGGGCCGGATCTCGATCGCCGACCTGCGCTCGTACGCGTCGCTCGAGGCGGAGTTCGGCGCCGGGCCCCAGCTGGTCGTCGGGCCGAACGCGGCCGGCAAGACCACCCTCCTCGAGGCGATCGTCCTGCTGGCCTGGGGCCGCTCCCATCGAACGTCGACCGATGCCGAGCTCGTCCGATGGGGAACCGACCTGGCCCGGGTGGAGGGCGTCGCCCGTCGGGAGACGATCGAGGTTGCCCTGGTCCGGCCTGGATCGGATGGCGCGGGCCGCGGCTCGCGGAAGCGGATCCGCGTCAACGGCGTGGCGCGCCGGGCCGCCGGCCTCGCGGGCCTGCTCCGAACCGTGGTCTTCGCCCCCGAGGAGATGCTCCTCGTCGTGGGCTCGCCGGGTCTCCGTCGCGCGGCGATCGACCAGCTCGCGACCCAGCGCTCGCCGACGTACGCCCACGACCTCGCGACGTACACCCGAACGCTCCAGCAGCGGAACAGCCTCCTCCGGGCCATCCGCGAGGAGCAGGCGTCGCGCGACGAGCTCCGGTTCTGGGACGCGACCTTCCTCGACGCCGGCGGAGCGATCGTCGCCGAGCGGCTGCGGCTCCTCGACGACCTGGCGCCGGCGCTGGCCCGGGCCCACGCCGAGATCGCGCCCGAAGAGGCCGGCACGGCACGGCTGGCGATGGGCTACGTGACGAACGCGCCGGCACTCGCCGGGGAGTCGCCGCGGGACGCGCTCGCGCGGCGACTCGTCGAGACCGCCGAGAAAGAGGCCTGGAACGGCTCGACGCTCATCGGTCCGCACCGCGACGACCTCGTCTTCACGCTCGACGGCCGGGACATGGCCGGGTTCGCGTCGCGCGGTCAGCAACGCACGGCGATCCTCGCCTTCAAGCTCGCCGAGCTGGACCTCCTGACGGAGCAGGACGGCCGCCCGCCCCTCCTCCTGCTCGACGACGTCTTCTCGGAGCTGGATCCGGATCGACGCGCCCACCTCGTCCGGCGGATCGCGGAGCTGCCCCAGGCCTTCGTCACCACGACGACCCTGGAGGACCTCGATCCCGCGCTCGTCGCGGCGGCCACGGGCTGGGAGGTCACCGCGGACACGGGATCCGGAGCGGCCTTCCGGCCGATCGATTCGGGCGAGCGACGGTGACCAGCCGGCGCGCGCCGATGGTCCGGATCGGCCACCTCCTGCCCGAGGCCGCGCGCGGCCTCGGCCTCGAGGACGAGCTCCGGCTGTCGCGCGCGATGGCGACGTTCGACCGGCTCGTCGCCGAGCTCGTGCCCGCGGTGGTCGGCGCCTGCCGGGTGGCGCGCGTCGACGGTCCCGTGGTCGTCGTGGAGGCCGACGCGCCGATCGTCGCCCAGGAGCTGCGCCTCCACGTGCCGGAGCTCCTGGCGGCCTTCGCCGCGACGCCCGGTGGCGCCGGCGTGCGCGAGCTGCGAGTCGGCGTGGGACGTGGTGGAGGCCGCTCCGCCTGAGCGGGCGAGCGGTCGACCAAGCCCCTCGAATGGGGGATGAGCGGGTGACCGGCTGCCGCGTATACTGCGCGGGCCTGCCAGCACGCTGGGGCGTCCGGGACCTCGTCCCGGGCCCGCCCCGTCGATCAGCGCCGTCCGCCGATCCCTGGCACCCACAGCCACGAGAGACCTGACTTGGCCGTCCGTCTGCAGATGAAGCTCGGCGTCATCGCCGAGCCAGACCGCGCCTCCGACTCGCCCGACACGGTCGTGATCGTCGAGCCGACGATCGGCGCGATCGCCCGCTCCAAGGGCAACCTGTACCTGATCGTCACGTCGACGATCTCGTCGGCCAAGGCCCAGGAGGCGACGCAGCTCGCGGCCGAGTCGATCCGGGGCGAGTACTACTACGACGAGTCGGCCGGGATCCGGGTCTGCATCGAGAAGGCGATCGCGTCGGCGAACAAGCGGCTCAACCACCAGAAGGATCGCCTGGGTCTGCACGGGGCCGGAGAGAACGGCCCGATCGGCATCGGCATCGCCGTCGTCCGCAACAATGAGCTGTACGTCGCGACGATCGGCCCGGCCGAGGCCTACCTGATCCGCCAGGCGCGCCTCTCGACGCTGCCGGACCCGCACCGCGAGCGCGGGCTGCCGACGGGCGAGCTGGAGCCGGACGTCTGGCGCGGCGAGATCTCCGTCGGCGATTCGCTCGTCCTCGTCTCGCCGAACGTCATGACCCGGCTCGCGGCCGACGAGCTGAAGGACGCGATGGTCACGCTCCATCCGCAGCCCGCGATGGAGCACCTCCACCACCGGTTCCTCGCGGGTGACGGCTCGGGCAGCGACGCGATGATCGCCTTCGAGGCGACCGAGGTGGCGTCGACCC
>DATBGP010000266.1:0-5139 GCA_036557925.1 Candidatus Limnocylindrales bacterium
AGGTGAAGGTCGGGACGTTCAACGTCGGGTTCGGCGAGCTGCCGGAGATCATCCTCCGGCTGCAGCGCGAGCTCTTCGTCGCGGCCGCCGAGCTGGCCACCCGTGAAGACGCCTGGGATCGACAGGTGGCCGGGGTCTCGCGGGTGAGCGCGGAGATGGTCGATGGGCTCGAGACGATGCTCCGCGAGGCCGAGGGCCACGTGACGATGCCCAGCGAGTTCGTCGTCCCGGGCGAGACGCCCACGAGCGCGGCGCTGGAGCTGGCGCGGACCGTCATCCGGCGTGCGGAGCGGCGCGCCGTCGCCCTCGACGCCGAGGGGTTGATCCCGGGACCCCACCTGCTACCGTACCTGAACCGTCTCGCCGACCTGGTCTGGGTCCTGGCTCGGGCGGCCGAGGGCGCGGAAGCTCGAAGCGCACCCCCGTCGCGACCGGATCGCCGGGGCGCGACGGCGATCCCCACCACCGACGAATCCCCCACCACCGACGAATCCCCAACCACTCGCAGCACCGGCGCATCGCCGGCCACGAGGAGCGATCGATGATGAACAACGGGCTCGGGGCGACTCCCGAGCAGCTGGGCGTCCGGCCCTCCGCCGAGCTCTCCCAGCGGTTCCTGACCCACGCCTTCGGCTGGATGTTCGCCGGGCTGCTGCTGACGGCCGGCGTGGCGTACGCCGTCCAGTCGTCCGAGACGCTGACGCAGTTCGCGGCGCGAAGCTACCTGTTCCTGTTCATCGGCCAGATCGCGCTCGTCTGGATCATCGCCGGGGCGATCAACCGGATCTCCGCGACCGTCGCGCTCGCGCTGTTCTTCGTCTATGCGGCGACGCTCGGCCTGACGGTCGGCCTGGTCGTGCAGGCGTACACCGGCGCGTCGGTGACGACCGCGTTCCTCAGCGCATCCGCGATGTTCGGCGCGGCGGCGCTGTACGGCGTGACGACGAAGCGCTCGCTCGCGAGCGTCGGCGCGATCGCGTTCATGGGCCTGATCGGGCTGCTGGTCGCGATGGTCGTGAACCTCTTCCTGAACAGCCCGCAGATCACCTGGATCATCTCGATCATCGGGGTCGTGATCTTCACGGCGCTGACCGCGTACGACGTCCAGCGGATCCAGAACGGGACGCTCGCCGCGGCGGTCGGATCGCTCGAGAAGGGCTCCGTGATCGGCGCGCTCGCCCTCTACCTGGACTTCATCAACCTGTTCTTCTTCCTGCTCCGGCTGACCGGCGGCCGCCGCTAGGCCCGCGCCGAACCGGGTCCCGTCCGTCCCGAGCCCGAGCCCGAGCCCGAGTCCGGGCGACCGAGCCCTGGCCCGAGCCCGAGCCCGAGTCCGGGCGACCGAGCCCTGGCCCGAGTCCGAGTCCGAGTCCGAGCCCGAGTCCGAGCCCTAGCCCGAGCCCGAGCCCGGGCCCGGGCGACCCGCCCACGCGCAGAAATTCACCTGGACCGAACAGGATCCATCCTCGGAAGGGCCTGAGGCCGCGAACGGCCCGTATAGGCCGATCGGGCTCGCGCCTCGCCACCGAAATCGGGGAGCGTGCCGATATTCGGCAGGCTTTCCCTCGACGTCACACGCCGCCGAGAACACCGTCGACGCGATTGCTGTTCGGTAGCGGCGGAAAACCCTGCGGTTCGGCTCCGGAGCGGGTCCTTGCGACGGACCGCTCGGGCCGCCGCCCGGAGCGGGTCCTGGCGACGGACCGCTCAGGCCGCCGCCCGGAGCGGGTCCTGGCGACGGACCGGTCAGGCCGCCGCCCGGAGCGGGTCCTTGCGACCGGGCAGCTCCGGCCGCCGACGGGATCGGGCCGCGGACGCGGCTTGGCAGCGCGGTTCAGCTCGCCGGCGCGATCCCCGCGGCGAGGAGCGCGGTCAGGGCGTCCGGCGGTTGTGGCCGGGCGTAGTAGTAGCCCTGGCCGCGGTCGCAGACCAGCTCGCGCAGGCGGGCTGACTGGCCTGCGGTCTCGATGCCCTCGGCCACCACCTCGATCCCGAGGCCGTGGGCCAGCGCGATGACCGCCTGGACGATCGGGAGGTTCGTGCCGTCGGCGTCGATGCCGTCGACGAAGGAGCGGTCGATCTTGATCGTGTCGAGCGGCAACCGCCGCAGGTAGGACAGCGACGAATAGCCCGTCCCGAAGTCGTCGAGGACGAGCCGGACGCCGAGCTCGCGGAGGGCCCGGAGCGTCCGGGCGCTCTCCTCGCCCTCGTCGAGCAGGACCGATTCGGTGATCTCGAGCTCGAGCCGGTCGGCCGGCAGCCCGGTCGCCGCCAGGCAGTCGCGGATCTCGTCGACGAGCTCCGGCCGGGCGACCTGCCGGGCGGAAAGGTTGACGCTCATCACCAGCGCTGAGTAGGGCAGCTCGTCGAGCCAGCGTCGCGCCTGGCGACAGGCCGTCTCGATCACCCAGCGCCCGATCGGCACGATCACGCCGGTCTCCTCGGCGACCGGGATGAACGCGAGCGGCGGCACGAGTCCGCGGGTGGGGTGCTCCCAGCGGACGAGCGCCTCGAGCCCCACGATCCGCTCCGTCGCGAGGTCCACGAGCGGCTGGTAGTGGAGGCGGAGCTCGGACCGCTCGATCGCCCGACGGAGGTCGTTCTCGAGCTCGACCCGGGCCATCGTTGCCTCGCTCATCTCGGGCTCGAACAGCACGTACCTCGGGCCCGGCGTCGTCTTCGCCCGGACGAGCGCGACCTCGGCCTCGCGGAACACGTCGCCCGGCGTCGCATGGCCCGGCCAGGCCATCGCGATCCCGAGCGAGGCGTTCACGTACCACTCGCGGTCCGCGAGGACGAATGGCGTGCTCAGCTCGGCGAGGATCCGGTCGGCCGCGCGGCGGGCCTCCTCGACCCCGCCGACGGCGTCGAGGATCACCGCGAACTCGTCGCCGCCGAAGCGCGCGACGGTGTCGCTGGGCCGGACGGAGCGCTGGAGCCGCTCGCCCACGGCGCCGAGGAGAGCGTCGCCGACGGCGTGGCCCAGGCTCTCGTTGATCACCTTGAACCGGTCCAGGTCGAGGAGGATCAGGGCGATCGGGCTCTGCTCGCCCTCGCGGGTCCGGGCCAGGGCGTGGCTCACCCGGTCCGTGAGCAGGTCGCGGTTCGGCAGGCCGGTGATGGGGTCGTAGAGCGCGCCGCGCTGGGCCGCCTCGAACAGGTTGGCGTTGTCGAGCGCGATCGAGGCCAGCTGGGCGAACCGGCTCAGGGCACCGATCTCGCGCTGGCCGAACGTCCGGTCGTATGAGCCGGATGCGAGGCCGATGACGCCGACGACACGCCCACCGGACGAGAGCGGGACGCCGACCACCGCGCCGAACACGTGGCTCGGCAGGTCCGTCGAACGGCCGACCCAGGCGTCGTAGTCGTCGACCGCGACCGCCCGGCCCTCGCGGCAGACCAGCCCGCTCAGGCCGGTCTCGATCGGGAGGCGGTACTCGAGGAAGTCGGTGAAGATCCCGATCCCGTGCCGGACGACGAGCTCCTGGCCATCCGGCTCGAGCAGGTAGATGAAGCCGTGCGGCGTCCCGACGAGCGCCGCCGCCCGGGCGATGATCGTCTCGAGCAGGTCCTCGGGATCGTGGCGGTTCATCAGCGCGATCGCCGTCTCGTCGAGCGCCGAGAGGTAGGGGTCGCGGCGGGCCGCGTCGGCGTCGTCCTCGCGCCGCCCGGATGACGGCTTCGCGACGTACAGCGAGTGATCGGCGGCCGCGACGAGCTCGTCCTTCGACGCCCCGTCCTCGGGATGGCAGGCGACGCCGGCGGTGATCGTGACGCGGGGGCCGGTCGGTGTCGGGATCGCGGCGACGCTCCGGCGGATCCGCTCGACGACCTCGAACGCCTCGATCCGCGACGCGCCCGGCAGGATCACCGCGAACTCGTCGCCGCCGTAGCGATAGAGGCGGTCGCCGGACCGCGTCGCCGCCCGCATCGCGTCGCCGACGGCGGCGAGCAGCGCGTCGCCGGCGGGATGCCCGCACGTATCGTTGAAGCCCTTGAAGGCGTCGAGGTCGAGCATCACGAGGGCGAACGGGGCGCCCTCCGCCCGGGCGATCGTCTCGCCGAGGTCGAGCTGGAAGGAGCCATGGTTCCGCAGGCCGGTCAGGGCGTCGTGCTCGGCGCGATCGGTGACGGCGCCATGGACCTCGGCGTTCTCGAGGGCGAGCGACGCCTGGCCCGCGAAGAGCTGGACGAGCTCGAACTCGTTCTGGCTGAAATGCGCCTCCGGACCGCCCATCCGGCCGACGTTCAGCGTCCCGACGACCCGACCCGCGACGCGGACGGGCACGACCAGCATGGATTCGGGCTCGAATGGCGTGCCCGGGATCTGGACCGATCGGCCGTCGAGGTGGGCGTCGTTCGCGAGCACGCCCTCGCCATGGTCGACGACCCAGCCCGTGATCCCTACACCGATCGGGCCGGCGTAGTCGAGGATCACGTCCGCGAACCGGTCCCGGGCGACGACGGCGCGGCGGACACTGGCCTCGAAGTCGCAGCGGTAGATCGTCAGCGAGTCGTACGGGACGATGACCTTCAGAGAGTCGGCGATCATCTCGAGGACGCCCTTGGGGTCGCGCGTCGAGATCAGCCGCTCGTTGATCTCGAGCAGGCGCCGCTGGCTCGCGAGCTGGTGCTGCAGCTCCCTCGCCTGGCGGTCCAGCTGGTCGAGCTGGTTCGAGTTCACGATCGCCTGCGCGGCATAGCCCGCGAAGATCGTGAGGGTCGTCTCGTCCTCGGGGCTGAACCGGTCGCGGCCGGCGACCGAGAGGGCGATCACGCCGTGGACGTGGTCCTCGAAGCTGATGGGGACCGCCAGGATCGATTCCGGCCCCGGCTGGGGCAGCAGGCGTGAGAGCCCGCGCGGATCGGCTGCCGCGTCGCCCACGAGCACGGTCTCGTTCCGCTCGGCCGCCCAGCCCGTCATCCCCTCGCCGATCCGGAGGCGCAGATCGGAGCCCTCCGCCATCGGCGCCCCGCCGAGGGCGCCCTTGAACTTCACCGGCTCGCACATCCCGGTCTCGTGGTCGATCCGGTAGACACGAATCGAGTCGTGCTCGATCAGCCGCTCGGTCCCCTCGACCAGGACCGTTGCGATCTCCTCGAAGTCGCGCGTCCGGTTCAGCCGGATCGCCAGCTCCT
>DATBGP010000267.1:0-4901 GCA_036557925.1 Candidatus Limnocylindrales bacterium
TCCGGGCGAAGACGGCCGAGGGCGGCGACGCCACGAACGGTCACTCCGAGGACGGTGGCGGGATCGCCGTCGCCGAGGCGGAGGAGAAGATCGAGGGCGTCAGCGGCCAGGACCCGGCGGAGGGTCCGCGCGACTGAGGCGACCCACCACGACCCATCACGA
This sequence comes from Candidatus Limnocylindrales bacterium, assembly GCA_036557925.1. Lineage (GTDB taxonomy): Bacteria > Chloroflexota > Limnocylindria > Limnocylindrales > CSP1-4 > CF-46. The sequence continues at coordinate 163 of DATBGP010000267.1, forward strand.
CCCGGCGCCCGCCCGATCGTCGGGCGCCGCTTCGTGACGACGGCGGCGCGTCGATCGTCGGTCGCCCGGTCCGGCCGCGACCCGCGGATATACTCTGCCGCCATGAGCGTCCGCCCGATCGTCCTCCTCGGTGACCCGCGCCTGCGGCTGAAGGGTCTGCCCGTCGACAGCTTCAACAGGACCCTCCATCACCTGCTGGACGACCTGACCGACACGATGCGTCACGCACCGGGTGTCGGGCTGGCGGCCCCGCAGCTCGGCGAGCCGCTGCAGGCCTGCGTGATCGAGGTGGCCGACCAGCTGTACGAGCTCGTGAACCCGCGGATCGTCCGGACGGACGGCGACGATCGCGACCTCGAGGGCTGCCTGTCCCTGCCCGGCTACTACGCCTACGTCACCCGGCGCGAGAAGGTCTGGGTCGTGGCCCAGAACCGCCACGGCAGGAACATCAAGGTCGCCGGCGGCGGGCTCCTCGGCCGGGCCCTGCAGCACGAGCTCGACCACCTCGACGGCAAGCTCTTCATCGACTACCTCGACTCGATGGAGGAGCTGATCCCGATCGGCTCCGAGGACGACGGCGACGGCGACGGTGACGGCGAGTGGAAGCACGTCGACACCGGCAAGGCGGCGCGGGCGCTCGCGTGACCCGGCCGACGGCCGGGACCGAGGAGGATCCGGCCGCCGATCGTGGCGGGGCTGCCGGTGCCGAGACCGAATCCTCCGCCGAGGGCCAATCGATGTCCGATGCCGCATCGACCGACCCGGCCTGGGCTCCCGCCGATCGGCCCGTCCGGACGGTCTTCCTCGGCAGCGGTCGGTTCGCCCAGCCGACCCTCGGCCGGTTGGCCGTTCATCCCTCGGTCGACCTCGTCGCGGTCGTCACGGCGCCGCCTCGCCCGGTGGGCCGGCGCCAGGTCCGGACGCCGACCGCCGTCGAGACCCAGGCGCGCGAGCTCGGCCTCGACGTCGCGACCCCGGAGCACCTCCGCGACCCTGCGGCGATCGCGGATCTGCTCGCCCTGGACCCGGACCTCGTGGTCCTCGCCGACTACGGCCAGATCGTGCCGGAGCTCCTGCTCGACCGGCGGTTCGGGGCGCTGAACCTCCACCCGTCGCTGCTGCCCCGCCATCGCGGCGCCACGCCGATCCCCGGGGCGATCCTCGCCGGCGACCGGGAGACGGGCGTCACGCTCATCCGGATGGACGCGGACGTCGACACCGGGCCGATCGTCGCCTCCGAGCGGGCGACCCTGGCCGGCGACGAGACGGCGCCCGCGCTGGAGGCTCGCCTCGCGATCGCCGCCGCGGGCGTGCTGGCCCGGGCCATCGATCCGTGGCTGGACGGCGAGCTGGAGGCGGTCCCGCAGCCCGACGACGGGGCCACGATGACCCGTCCGCTCCGCCGCGACGACGGCCGGCTCGACCCGACCCGGCCGGCGTCGCTGCTCGAGCGCCAGGTCCGCGCCTACCTCCCGTGGCCGGGCACGTTCCTCGAGGCGGACGGGCAGCGGTTCGTCGTGCTCGCGGGCGCGGTGACGGCTTCGGACGCGGACGACGAGCCCGGGCGGATCGTGCCGGACCCGGCGGGCCTGGCCCTCGCGACCGGCGACGGCCGGCTCGTGCTCCTGGAGGTCCAGCCCGCCGGCGGCCGGCCGATGAGCGGCGAGGCGTTCCTGCGCGGCCGGCCGTCCCTGCTCGGCCGCCGGGTGGCGATGGAGACGCCGGGGCCGCACGCCGCGTCCGCGTAGACTCGTCGAGTGGGCACCACACCAGCCGGCATCGCCCGGCCGGTCGCCGTCCGCGATCCGCGGCCGGGCCTGTCGGGAGTCCTCCCGGACGAGCTCGCGGCGTGGCTGGCGGAGCGCGGCCATCCGGCGTATCGGGCGAAGCAGCTCGCCGACGCGATCTGGCGAAGCCCGGCCGCGTCGTTCGACGAGGTGCTGACGCTGCCGGCGCCGCTCCGCGACGAGCTGGCCCGGACCTTCCGCTTCGACACCGTCGACGACACCGAGATCCGGCTCTCGGACGGCGGCCTGACCGCGAAGGGACTGCACCGGCTGTCCGACGGCGCGCTCGTCGAGTCGGTCCTGATGCGGTATCCGGCACGCGGCGCGCAGAAGGAGCGGAACACGCTCTGCATCTCGAGCCAGGCCGGCTGCGCGGTCGGCTGCCCGTTCTGCGCGACGGGCGAGCTCGGCTTCAGCCGCGATCTCGAGACGGCCGAGATCGTCGATCAGGTCCGGCATGCCGGGCGACGTCTCGCGGCGGACGGGCGGCGCCTGACGAACGTCGTGTTCATGGGGATGGGCGAGCCGCTCCTGAACCTCGACCGGGTCCTCGCCGCCGTGGACGCGCTGAACGACCCGGCCCGGTTCGGGCTGGGGGCGCGCCATCTCACCGTCTCGACCTCGGGCGTCGTGCCGGGCATGCGCCGCCTCACCGCGCTCGGGCCGCAGTTCACCCTCGCCGTGTCGCTCCACGCCGCCCGCGACGCGCTCCGCGACGTCCTCGTCCCGTTGAACCGTCGCTGGCCGATCGCCGAGGTCGTCGCCGCCGCCCGCGATCACGCCGCCGCCACGGGCCGGCGCGTGACGTACGAGGCGACGATGATCGGTGGCATCAACGACACGCCGGAGGACGCCCGGGCGATGGCCGAGCTGCTCCGCGGCGACCACGCCCATGTCAACCTGATCCCGATGAACCCGGTCGCCCACACGCCCTGGTCCGCCGCGCCGGACGACGTGATCGAGGCCTTCGCGGAGACGCTCCGCGCGGCCGGCATCGCCGCGACGATCCGCCGCAACCGAGGCCAGGAGATCGGGGCGGCATGCGGTCAGCTGGCGGCCGAACGGGCCGGCGAGCCGGCTCCGGCCGCGGTTGCCCGGCGTCGAGAGCGGCTCATCGACGAGAGCGCCCATGCCCTCCGCGGCGAGCGGAGCCAGAAGCCCGTGCCGGCGGGCGTGGGGGAGTAGGGTGGCCGGCGGTCGGGCGCGCGTCGCGGTCAGCATCCTCGACGCGGACCACTCGAACATGGCCAACGCGGTCCGGCGCGCCGAGCGTGAGGGCGCGGACCGTTTCCACGTCGACATCATGGACGGCCACTTCGTCCCGAACCTGACCTTCGGCCCGAGGATGATCGCCGGGATCCGGCCCCGCACCGAGCTGCCCCTGGACGCGCACCTGATGATCTCGAACCCGGCCCAGTTCGTCGACGAGTTCCTCGAGGCGGGTTGTGACTCGATCACCTTCCACGTCGAGGTCGATCCGGCCCAGATCGAGCCGACGCTCCGGGCGATCCGCGCGGCGGGCCGGGCCGCCGGACTTGCGGTCAAGCCGAAGACGCCGCTCTCGGCCCTCGAGCCGTACCGCGAGCTCCTCGACATCATCCTCGTGATGACCGTCGAGCCCGGCTTCGGCGGCCAGTCGTTCATGAGGGACGTCGCCGCGGAGAAGCTCCTCGCCGCGCGCGACTACCTCTCGCACAAGCCCGTCGGCGCGGAGGTCCATGTCGACGGCGGCGTGAACCGCGAGACGGCCGAGTTCGTGGGCGGCCTCGGCGTCGACATCCTCGTCGTCGGCTCCGTGCTCTGGATCAAGGGCCGCGACATGGGCCGGGAGATCCGGCTGGTCCGGGCTCTCGCCGACGAGGGCTACCAGTATCGGCTGAACGATGGCAAGCCGCCGATCCCGCGCGACGCGATGGTCACGTTCGCCCAGCTGCCGAAGCACCTCGCCTGGCGGTTCATGGCCGAGATCGAGCGCGGCGGCATCCCGGTGATCCCGCTCCGGGGCTCCGGCGGCTTCAACCCGGACGGCGTGCGCGACTACGACCTCCTCGTCCCGGCGTCGGCCGAGGCGCTCACGGAGGAGCGCCATGCGGCCGATCGCACGCGATACGCCGAGGAGGCCGACCGCTGGCGGGCGGCGTACATCGCCGAGCACGGGGTGAAGCCGCCGGAGATCCTGCGGCCCGGCCTGGATCCGTCCGAGCTGGCTGGCGTCGGGTCCGGATCCAACGGCGCGACCGAGACCGGCGCCGAGCCGGCGCCGTCGCGTCGGGCGACCCGGTCCACCGGCACCTGACGGGTGCGCGCGCTGCTCCAGAGGACGACGGGTGCCCGCGTCCGGGTCGCCGGCCACGTCGTGGGCGAGATCGGATCGGGGCTGGTCGTGCTGCTCGGCGTGGGCCCGGACGACGACGAGGCGGTCGCGACCGGGCTCGCCCGGCGCGTGACCGAGCTCCGGATCTTCGACGACGCCGAGGGTCGGACGAACCTGTCGCTGATGGACGTGGGCGGCGAGGCGCTCGTCGTCAGCCAGTTCACGCTCTACGCGGACACGCGCCGCGGTCGGCGGCCCGGGTTCACCGGAGCGGCGCCGCCGGAGCAGGCGGAGCGGATCTACCTCGGGTTCGCGGCGGCGCTCCGCGAGCTGGGCTTGCGGGTCGCGACGGGTCGCTTCGGCGCGGTGATGGACGTCGAGCTGGTGAACGACGGGCCGTTCACGATCTGGCTCGACACCGCGGACCGCTGACGGCGGGACGACCGTGTCGAACGCGTCGACCGCCGCGGCCATCCGCGCACTGGAGCTCGCGCTGGCCCGACGGGACGAGGCGGCGATCCCGGGTGGCTACGAGGCGGTCCTGGACCGGGACTTCCTGGAGGTGGGAGCCAGCGGCCGCGTCTGGAGCCGCGACGAGACCCTCGCGTCGCTCCGCCGCGCCGCCCGCTCCGACGCGA
>DATBGP010000268.1:0-6409 GCA_036557925.1 Candidatus Limnocylindrales bacterium
GGTCGAGTTCAAGACCGATTCGAACAACGAGCCGTCCCGCAACGCCCTCCTCGGGATCGGCGCGACGTTCGAGGGGATCTTCCGCAAGCACATGGTGATGCCGGGCGACGGCGTCCGGCACTCCGCGTGGTACAGCGTCACCGACGACGAGTGGCCCGCCGTCCGGGGTCACCTCGAGGAAACGCTTCGTCGCTGAGGATCGATCTGCGATGATCACCGCGGCGGACGCGCCGTCACGAAGCGGAGGGCACCGGTGAGAGGGTTCATTCTCGGCACGCTCGCGACGGCCGTGGCGTTCGGGGCCATGGCGTACCTGCTGAAGCCCAACATCTCCTACGAGGGCGAGCTCATCGGGCTCGTGGTGATCGCCCTCATCGCGGGCGTCGTCAACGGCCTGATCAAGCCGATCGTGAGGCTCCTCGCGCTGCCGATCCGGCTCGCGACGCTGGGCCTCATCGGCTTCGTGATCAATGCCGGGATGCTCCTCCTGATCGCGTGGCTCTCGGACAAGGTCGAGGGCGTGAACTTCACGATCAGCGGGTTCCCGCCGGACCTGTCGCCGCAGGCGTTCGTCTGGGCGCTGGTCGGCTCGATCGTCCTGAGCGTGGTCAACACCGCCATCGGGCTCGTCGTCCCGGATTGACCGCCGATCGGCTGGCCGCGATCGCGGAGGCGCTCCGGGAGGCGGCGCGTCGCCAAGGGACGCCGGTCCAGGTCACGGACGCGGCGACGATCGGGGCCGCGGTCGCCGAGCTGGCGGCGGCCTTTCCCGATCCGTGGGTCCGGCAGTACTCGGTCAAGGCGAATGACGTCGCGGCGGTCGTCGGCCTCATGACGGGTGGTGCGGCGGGAGCGGGCGCCTCGGGCGGGCTCGGGGCCAATGTCGTCTCGCGCGGCGAATGGGCGATCGCCCGCCAGGCCGGCGTCCGGAACCACCGGATCACGGTCGAGGGCGTCGGCAAGACCGATGCCGACCTCGCCGCGGCGGTCCGGGCCTGCGTCGAGGGGCTGCCGCCGCTGTGGCTGGCCATCGAATCGGCCGACGAGGCGGAGGCGCTGATCGCCATCGCGTCGCGGGCGCGCATCGGGATCCACGCGAAGCCGCCGCTCGACGTCCTGTTCCGCTTGAACCCGGATGTCGACCCGGAGACACAGGCCGGGCTCGCGGTCGGAAGCGGCGGCTCGAAGTTCGGGATGACGGAAACCGAGCTCAGCGCGACGGTCGAGCGCGTTGCCGCGGCAGGTCCGTGGCTGCGGCCGCGCGGCATCCATCTCCACGTCGGCTCGCAGCTCGGCGCGGTCGACGCCTGGCGCGACGCCGTCCGACGGGGGCTCGCCGTCCTCGGCCTCTTGCGCGGCTCGCTGCCGGCGTTCGACACGCTCGACGTCGGCGGCGGCTTCCCGGTGCTGCCGCTCGGCGAGCCCGAGCCCGGGCCCGAGCGGTTTGCCCGCGAGCTGCCGGCGCTCCTCGAGGCGATCCCCGCCGACCGCCGGCCGACCCGGTTCGCGATCGAGCCGGGGCGGTTCCTCGTGGCCCGGGCCGGCTGGCTCGTCGCCCGCGTGCTCCACGTCCGCGACCGCGGCGGCCGCCAGGTCGTGCTCGACACCGGGATGGCCGAGCTGATCCGGCCGGCCCTCTACGGCGGCCGCCATCCGATCGTGTCGCTGACCTCACTCGGCGAGCCGGTCGATCCGGCGACCGCTACGGGCGACGCCCTCGAGCCTGCGGCCGTCCACGGCCCGATCTGCGAATCGACCGACGAGCTCGGCGAGCACCTGCTGCCGCCGCTGCGCCGGGGGGACCTCGTCGCGATCCGCGACGCAGGCGCCTACGCGGCGAGCCTGTCCTCGACGTACAACGGCCGGCCGCGTCCCCCGCAGGTCCTCCTGGAGCCGGACGGCCGGCTCGTCCTCGCCCGGCGACGCGGCCGCCTGACGTCGCTCGGCTAGGCTGTCGGCATGGATCGCATTCGGCCACGGCTCTCGACCGGCCTCGTCGCCGCCCTCTTCGGGGGCGTCCTGGCGGCGCTCGTCGCGCTTCCCGCGATCGCGGCCGGGCCGCCCTTCCCCGAGCCCGAGACGGGCGTCCGCGTCTACGACAACGCCGGGATCTTCTCGCCGTCCACGATCGAGAGCGTCCAGAGCACGATCGACGGGATCGAGCAGCGGACGGGCGCCCAGGTCGTCGTCTACACCCAGGGGGTCGAGGACGGCCGATCCACGGACGACGCCGACGCCGACGCCCGGGCGCTGATGGACCAGTGGGGCGTCGGCCGGAAGGGCTTCGACGATGGGCTCGTGATCCTCTTCGACATGTATCCGGGCAACGAGCACGGCCAGGTGATCCTCTACGGCGGGCCCGGCTTCCGCGCGGAGTTCCTCGACAACGCCGCGAAGCAGCGGATCTTCGACGAGGACATGCTCCCGCTCCTCCGGACCGGCGACTTCGACGGGGCGATCCTCGCGGCGATGGACAAGGTCGACCAGGCGGCCACGCCGGAGCACGCCGCCACACTCGAACGGGCCCGCCAGCTCGACGCGGTCCTCGGGCTGCTCGTCGCGCCGCTGCTCGCGATCCTGATCATCGGCCGGGCGGCGTGGTCCTGGCTCCGCTTCGGCCGCGACCCGGTCTACCTCGATGACCCGTCGATCCACATGGCCGGTCCGCCAGAGGCCCTCACGCCGGCGTCCGCCGTGTTCGTCATCGACGGGAAGTCGACGCGACGCGCCCTGACCACCGCGATGCTGGACCTCGCGAGCCGGGGGCTCATCGCCTTCCGCGAGGAGCACGGCCTGTTCGGGATGAACAAGAAGGTGGGCGTGGAGCTGGATCCGCCGGCGCCGACCAATCCGGAGGCGATCGCCCGTCTCGGCCTCAACGGGCGCCGCGACCTCGGCCCCGCCGAACAGGTCGCGTTCCAGCGCCTGCGGACGACGACGCACGGCCGGGACGAGTACATCTCGCCCGAGGAGCTGCTCGGGTTCGGGGCGGCCGTGCCGGCCTTCGACAAGGCCCTGGAGAGCGAGGTCGTGAAGCGGGGCTGGTTCGGCGAGCGGCCGTCCCGGGTCATCGATCGCTGGTCCACGCGCGGCGTGCTCATCGGGGTCGTCGGCGGCATCGCCGCCTTCTTCGGCATCAACATCCCGTTCAACGGGCTGCTGTTCATCGGGATCGCGCTCATCGTCTCCGGCGTCGCGGTGGCCCTGATCGGGCGATCGATGCCGGCCGTGACCCTGCCCGGGGCGATGATCCGGGCGATGATGGCCGCCTATCGGCGGACGCTGAAGAAGACGATGGACCAGGCCCGGTCGATGGACCAGGTCGTCGCCGAAGCCGGGCTCCCGTGGCTCCAGACGCCGGACCAGGCCGTGGTCTGGGGCACCGCGCTGGGCCTCCACGACGAGATCGAGTCCGTGCTCGACCGGAGCCTCGAGGACGAGCGGGAGGGCCGGGTCGCCCACGGCGCGGTCTGGGTCCCGACCTGGTACGGGTCCGGATCGAGCGGCTCGGCGTTCGCGAGCGGGAGCGACTTCGCCGGCGCGGGCCAGGGCAGCGGGAGCGTCTTCTCGAGCTCGGCGGTGCCGAACCTCGGCGGAATGATGGCGGCTCTCGGGTCGATCGGGAACTCGCCGGCCTCGTCGGGCTCCGGCGGTGGTGGCGGCGGGTTCGGCGGCGGCGGCTCCGGCGGTGGCGGAGGCGGCTCCGGCGGCGGCTTCTAGCGGATCGAGCGGCCGGCCGCCTGAACCGCGGCCCCACGCTCCCCCGTGGGCGCGACCCCATCCATGGCCTCACTCCCCTCGATGGCCCGCAGTGCGGCAGCCAGCTGTTCGACGTCATCGGGCCCGTTGTGCAGGGCGCTCGAGACCCGGACGAGGCGGCGCGGTGGTTCCGGCGATTCGGCCGCGGGCACCGGGAACGGGTAGATCGGGACCTCGATCCGGAACTCGTCCAGCAGCCGTTGCTGGAGCGGATCGGTGTCCAGCGGCGACGAGCCCGCACCGTCCGTCGCCAGCCGTCCGCTTGCCGGCAGCGGCAACGCGACCATCGAGCCGAGCATCGCCTCCGGCGCGGGCACCGCGGCATCGAGCCCGAGGGCTTCGGTCATCACGGACCGTGTCGTGACCGCCACCGCGTGGTTCCGGGCCATGACCGCGGGCCACCCGTCGTCCAGCAGGCCGCCGACCGTCTCGAGCGCGTCGGGCACCGCGAGCCAGGCGGTGGGATCGAGCGTGCCCTGCCAGTCGAACTCGGCGCGATAGCGCGTCGTCGCGCCGCGCTCGCCGAGGATCGCGTTCGCCCCGTGGGAGATCGTCGTCGGCCGGACGCCGTCCTGGCGGTCGCGCCGGGCGTGGAGGAAGCCCGCGCCCTTCGGCGCGCAGACCCACTTGTGGAGGTTGCCCGTGTACCACGCCGCACCGATCGCGTCGAGGTCGAGCGCGATCATCCCCGGCGCGTGCGCTCCATCGACGAACGTCTCGACGCCGCGCGCCGCGAGCTCCGCGACCAGGCGGCGGACCGGGAAGACGAGGGCCGTCGGGCTGGTGACGTGGCTCAGCACGGCGAGCCGCGTCCGGTCCGTGACCGCGCCGAGGATCGCCTCGACGACGTCGTCCTCGCTCCGGACCGGGAACGGGATCCGGGCCAGGACGACGCGGGCGCCCTGGGTGGCGGCGACGTGGCGGACGATGTTCAGGATCGCGTTGTACTCGTGGTCGTCGGTGAGGATCTCGTCGCCGGGCTCGAGCCGCATCGACCGGAGGACCGCGTTCACCGCGCCGGTCGCGTTCGTGACGAAGGCGAGATCGTCCGGGTCCGCGCCGACGAAGGCCCCGACCGCCGCCCGCGCCGAGGCCAGGAGGCCGTTCAGGTCGCGCGCGAGGAACTGGATCGGCTGGGCTTCGAGGCGATCCCGGAACGCTCGCTGGGTCTCGAGCACGGACCGCGGGCACGACCCGAAGGAGCCGTGGTTCAGGAACGTGATCGACGGGTCGAGCGGCCAGAGCGGGGCGAGGTCCGACGGCATGCCCGGATCATGACGGGTACACTCGAGCCGTGGGTGCGGTCGACACGATGGACGAGTTCTTCGAGCTGCTGAATGCGGGCGATCGCGAGGCGGCCGTCGGGCTCATGGCCGAGAACGCCGAGATGCGGATCCACGTCGGCGACAGCGCCCAGACGCTCCGCGGCGTGGAGCGGGTCGGCGGCTGGTTCCTCCGCGGCGACAACGGCCTCCGGATGATCCCGGGCGACGTCCGCGACACCGGCAATACCTACGAGGCGGACGTCCTCGTGGTCCGGCCGGGCGCCCCGTCGCTCCACCTCGACGCCACGTTCCGGGTCGAGGCGGGCAAGATCACCTCGATCAACCTCGCCCCCAGATAGCCGTCCGGCCGTCGCCGGCCTCGTCACGGCCGTTGGCTACGGCGCCGATCCCTCCGGCGATCCGGCTGCATCGGCCGGCTCCGAGTCGCCCGGCGCCGGGATCACGATCTGCTGGCCCTCCGCGACCTTGTTCGGGTTCTTGATGTCGGGGTTCGCGTCGAGCAGGTCCTGCAGCGTCAGGCCGTTGGCCTTCGCGATCTTCGAGAGCGTGTCGCCCTTCTTGATCGTGTAGACCTGCGGGGTGGGGGCCGGCAGCGGCGTCGGCGCCACGGACTGCGACGGCCGGGCCGACGGTGAGGCCGAGGGCGCCGAGGGCGAGCCACTGCCGCCGAGGTTCAGCAGCCCGGGCAGGAAGAACAGGGCGAGCGCCAGGATCGCGACGACGCCGGCCGTGAGCGCGAGCCGCGGGACCTGTGGGATGCCCGGCATGCCGACGCGGGTCTTGATCGTCGGGTATGCCTCGTACCGTCGGGGCCGCTCCCAATCCGGGGCGTCCGCCGGGCCGCCGAGATGCTGGTCGTAGGCCCGCGGCCGGCGCGGGATCCGATTGGGCTGCCCTTCCTCGATCGCGAACTCGTCGCGACCGCCCCCTGCCGGGATGGAGCCTCCAGCGCCCGATCCGTAGCCTCCCGTGTCGGAGCGCGGGTCCGCGGCGCCACCCGCAGCCGCGCCCATCGCGCCGGCCACGGCCGCGCCGCCGACCGCCCAGGGGTCCTGGCCGCTCTCCGGCCGGCGCGGGGGCGGCGGACCGCCGGCCAGCTGGTCCGCGGCGCTGCCGGCGAGGCCGGCGCCGGGCTCGGATCGATGGGAGAGGAAGCTCGGCGGGTCGCTGTCGTCGCCGACCGGTCGTCCCTCGGCCGAGGCGAGCCAGGGTGGCGGCGCGGCCCAGTCGCGGGGCGGGTTGCGCTGGACCGGCTCGTCGGACCGGCTCGAGCGATCGCCGGCCGACCAGAGATCGTCGGCGTCAGGGTCGGCAGGCCCGGGATCGGCAGGCCCGGGATCGGCGAAGGCGCGGCCGGCGGCACC
>DATBGP010000269.1:0-4771 GCA_036557925.1 Candidatus Limnocylindrales bacterium
CGGTCGTGGCGGCGGAGCCGCCCTGGCGGAGCGCGACCCGGCCCGGCACGTCCGTGCCCGTGTCCAGCGCCCGCGCGGGCACCACGACACAGTCCACGAGGAGGTCGCCGAGCACGACGACCCGGGGCGACGACGGGCGGGAGCGACCGCGGCGACGGACCGGCAGGGCTCGGGGCATGGCGGGAGGATAGCGAGACAGCCGCGACATCCGGCCGCCCCGGCAGCGACGGGCCGCAGCCCCGGCCGCGCCTACAATGCCGCTGAGATGACGACCGCAACCCAGACCCTCGACCAGCTCGCGATCGACACGATCCGGACCCTCGCGATCGACGGCGTCCAGAAGGCGAACTCCGGCCATCCCGGCGCCCCGATGGGGGCCGCGCCGATGGCCTACACGCTCTGGACGCGGTTCCTCCGGCACGCGCCCACCCATCCGGACTGGCCGGACCGCGACCGCTTCGTCCTGAGCGCCGGCCACGCCTCGATGCTGCTCTACTCCCTCCTCCACCTGACCGGCTACGACGTGACCCTCGAGGACCTCGAGAGCTTCCGGCAGTGGGGCTCGCGCACGCCCGGCCACCCCGAGTACGGCCTGACCCCCGGCGTCGAGGCGACGACCGGTCCGCTGGGCCAGGGCTTCGCGAATGCCGTCGGGATGGCGATCGCCGAGCGCCGCCTCGCCGCGGAGTTCAACCGCGACGGCTACGACGTCGTCGACCACTGGACGTACACGCTCTGCTCCGACGGCGACCTCCAGGAGGGCATCGCCTCCGAGGCGGCGAGCCTCGCGGGACATCTCCGGCTGCAGAAGCTCGTCGCGCTCTACGACGACAACCACATCCAGCTCGACGGGCCGACCGCGATGGCCTGGTCCGAGGACGTCGTCGGCCGGTTCGAGGCGTACGGCTGGCACGCGACCCGGGTCGAGGACGGCAACGACATCGAGGCGATCGCGGCGGCGATCGAGGACGCCCGGGCCGACGACCGCCCGAGCCTGATCGCGGTCCGGACCCACATCGGGTTCGGCAGCCCGAACCGCCAGGACTCGCAGAAGGCCCACGGCCAGCCGCTCGGCGCGGACGAGGTCCGCCTGACGAAGGAGGCCTACGGCTGGGATCCTGACCGGACGTTCTACGTCCCGGAGGACGCGAGCGAGCTGTTCCGGCGGGCGATCCCGGCGGGCGAGGACCTCGTCGAGGCCTGGGAGGGTGAGTTCGCCCGATACGAATCGGCGAATCCGGACCTCGCGAAGGAGTTCCGACGCCGCGTGATCAAGCGCGCCCTGCCGGATGGCTGGGACGCTGGGCTGAAGACCTACGCGGTCGGCGAGGAGGTCGCGACCCGGAACGCGAGCCAGGACGCGATCCAGGCCCTCGCGGGTCCGCTCCCGGAGCTGTTCGGCGGCGCCGCGGACCTGTCCGAATCGAACCTCACGGACGTGAAGGGCGCCGACAGCTTCGAGGCGGACGACCCGGGCCGGAACCTCCGGTTCGGCGTTCGCGAGCATGCGATGGGCGGCACGGCCAACGGGATCGCCTACCACGGCGGGTTCCTCCCGTACGTCGGGACGTTCCTGACGTTCAGCGACTACATGCGCGGCTCCGTCCGGCTGGCCGCGCTCAGCGGTCTCCACGTGGTCGATGTGTGGACCCACGACTCCGTCGGGCTCGGCGAGGACGGCCCCACCCACCAGCCGGTCGAGCACTACGCGGCGCTTCGGGCGATCCCGAATCTCTGGTTCGTCCGACCGGGCGACGCGAACGAAGCGTCCGCCGCCTGGGCGCTCGCGGTGGAACGCCACACGGACGACCCGTCCGGGCCGGTCGCGCTGTCGCTCACGCGCCAGAAGCTGCCGACGCTCGCCGGCACGGCGGAGCTCGCGCGCGAGGGCGTGCGACGCGGCGGCTATGTCCTCCGGGAGGCCGAGGGCGGCAAGCCCGACGTCATCCTCATCGGGACCGGCTCGGAGCTCCAGCTCGCGTTCGGCGCCGCGGAGGCGCTGGCGAAGGACGGGGTGGCGGCTCGCGTCGTCTCCCTCCCCTGCTGGGAACGCTTCGAGGCACAGGACCAGGCGTACCGCGACTCCGTCCTGCCGCCGGACGTTCGCGCCCGGGTGTCGGTGGAGGCCGGCGTGTCGCTCGGCTGGGACCGGTGGGTCGGGTCGGAGGGCGCGATCGTCGGCCTGGACCACTTCGGGGCCAGCGCGCCGGCCGGCACGATCTTCGAGAAGTTCGGGTTCTCCGTCGATCGCGTCGTCGACGTTGCGATGGGCGTCCTGGACGGTTCGGTCCGCGGGCCGCAGCCGACGCTGGAGCCCGGCCACCTGCCCGCGCCGCGCGGCGGCCACCCGACGCTGGAGCCCGGCGACCCCGGCGTGAGCCGGACCTCGTCCAGCGATCCCGGCCACAGCTGATCGCGTCGTGAGGGTCGCCTTCGCCGCGGACCATGCCGGGGCCGCGCTCAAGGACGAGATGCGTCGCCGGCTGGACGCCGCGGGTCTCGGCCACGAGACGATCGACCTGGGCGGCGACGGCTCCGACCCGAACGACGACTACCCCGACTTCGCCCGGATCCTGGGGCAGGCGATCCGCGACGGGGAGGCGGATCGCGGCGTCCTGATCTGCGGGTCGGGTGTCGGCGCGAGCGTCGCGGCGAACAAGATCCGCGGCGTCCGGACCGCCGTCTGCCACGACACCTACTCGGCCCACCAGGGCGTCGAGCACGACGACATGAACGTGATCACCCTCGGCTCACGCGTCATCGGGCCGGAGCCGGCCTGGGAATGCATCGTCGCCTTCCTCGGTGCGACCTTCAGCGGCGAGCCCCGCCACCGCCGCCGGCTCGACAAGGTCCTCGCGATCGAAGCCGAGGGCTGACGGCAGACTCTCCTGACCGGCGGCCGCGGAGCGCGCGGGACCGGCGGGCCGTCGACCGCGAGACGGGCGCCCGGCCCGCGGCGACTGTCACGACTCGTTAACGACCACAAGGCCGCGACCGGTCTACCATGCGAGCCGATGACCGACTCGGCAGCCTCTCCCGCGATCTCCCGGACCCGTCTCTCGCTCGGGGCGGGCCAGGCGGCCTACGACGAGGCGGTGGAGCGCGCCGGGAGCGAGCACTGGGCTCGGCGCATGTACGACCGCGACCCGAGCCTCTGGTCGGCGAACGAGCGCGTCCAGGCCGCGATCTCGGAGCGCCTCGGCTGGCTCGACAGCCCGGTCCACTTCGCCGACCAGGTCGGCGCCCTCGAGGGCTTCGGCGAAGGGATCCGGGACAGCGGCTTCACGACGACGATCGTCGGCGGGATGGGCGGCAGCAGCCTCGCGCCGGAGATCCTCCACGAGGTCTTCGGCAGGCTCGAGGACTGGCTCGACCTCAGCGTCCTCGACACGACCGACCCGGCGGGCGTCGCCGCGCTCGTCGACGACCTCGACCCGCTCGCCACGCTCTGGATCGTCGCCAGCAAGTCCGGCACCACGACCGAGCCGCTCGCCTTCCAGGCCGACTTCTGGAGCCGCGCCGAGCACGCGCTGCGGGAGCGCGGGGCCAAACGGTTCGAGCATCCCGGCGAGCTGATGATCGCGATCACGGATCCGGGCAAGAGCGTCGAATCGATCCCCCATCACGACGAGCTCCGGGAGGTCTTCCTGAACCCGCCGGACATCGGCGGCCGGTACTCCGCGCTGTCGTACGTCGGGCTCGTCCCGGCGAGCCTGATGGGCATCGATCTCGACCCGCTCCTGGAGTCCGCGCAGGCGATGCGCGAGGCGTGCCGGATCGAGGATCCAGCCGAGAACCCCGGGCTGGAGCTCGGGCTCGCGATCGGGACGCTGGCGAAGGCCGGACGCGACAAGCTGACCTTCGTCGCCGACCCGGCGATCGCCGCCTTCGGCTCATGGGCCGAGCAGCTGCTCGCCGAGAGCACCGGCAAGGGCGGGACGGGCATCGTGCCGGTGGACCGGGAGCCGCTCGGCGAGATCGGCGCCTACGGCGAGGACCGAGCCTTCGTGCGACTCTCGCTCGCCGCGATCGACGGATCCGGCCCGTTTGCCGCCGGCGACGCCTTCGCAGATGCCGCCGAGGCGGCGGGCCATCCGGTCCTCCGCATCGAGATCCAGGACCCGATCGACCTCGGCGCCGAGGCGTACCGCTGGGAGGTGGCGACCGCGATCGCCGGGATCATCCTCGGGATCGATCCCTTCGACCAGCCGAACGTCGAGGAGGCGAAGGACCTCACCCGGAAGGTCCTCGCCGGCGCCTCGTCCGGTGAGCAGCCGGCGCCGCCCGCGGCGCCGCTCGTCGTCAACGAAGCGGCGGGCCTGCGGCTCCACGGCGACGCGGCGATGCGGCTGACGGCCGGCGACGGGACGCTCGTCGGCGAGCTCGCCCGGCATCTCGCCCGCCGCAAGCCCAACGCCTATCTCGCGCTCCAGGCGTTCATCGCCCCGTCCGCCGAGGCAACGGCGGCGATCGAGCGGATCCGGGCGCTCCTCCGCGACGCCACGCGGAACGCGACGACCGCGGGCTACGGCCCGCGCTTCCTCCATTCGACCGGCCAGCTCCACAAGGGCGGGCCCGCCACCGGCTGGTTCCTCCAGCTCACGGCGGACCATCCCGTCGACCGACCGATCCCCGGCTGGCCGTACACGTTCGGCCGGCTGATCGACGCCCAGGCCGAGGGCGACTTCGCGGCGATCGAGGCCCACGACCTGCCGATCCTCCGCGTCCACCTCGCGGACCCGGTGAGCGGCCTGGCCGCGCTCGAGTCCGC
>DATBGP010000270.1:0-1893 GCA_036557925.1 Candidatus Limnocylindrales bacterium
CGCGGTCGGACGCTCGGGCCGCTCGCGGAGCGAGCGGGCCACGGCGAGCGCCGGGTAGATGTGTCCGCCCGTCCCGCCCCCGGCGATCAGCAGCCGCATCGTTCCACGTCCCTCGTACGACGGTCTCCCGCGAGATCGACAGCAGGATGCCGACCGCCGCGAGGCTGATGGTCAACGACGAGCCGCCGGCGCTGATGAACGGCAGGGTGATGCCGGTCACCGGGATGAGCGCGACGACGACGCCGATGTTGATGAACGCCTGGATGCAGAGCCAGGCGGTGATGCCGGCCGCGAGCAGCGCGCCGAACGTGTCCGGCGCGGCCAGCGACACGCGGATGCCAGAGTAGGCCAGGGCGACGAACAGGAGGATCACGAGCCCGGCCCCGATCAGCCCGAACTCCTCCCCGATGATCGCGAAGATGTAGTCGTTGCTGGCGTTCGGCAGGAAGAGGCCGCCCGCCAGCCGGCTCTCCCCGAGCCCGGCGCCGAGAACACCGCCGAGGCCCAGCGCGAGCAGCCCCTGGATCGTGTGGAAGCCGGTCCCGAGCGGATCCGACCACGGATCGATCCACGTCCGGATCCGTTCCAGCTGGTACGCCCGCAGGCCGACCAGCACGACCCCGACCAGCGCGGCGAAGCCGATCGCGGC
Organism: Candidatus Limnocylindrales bacterium; assembly: GCA_036557925.1. Lineage (GTDB taxonomy): Bacteria > Chloroflexota > Limnocylindria > Limnocylindrales > CSP1-4 > CF-46. Next base: position 650 of record DATBGP010000270.1, read on the forward strand.
CAGGTGGATCAGGCTCCCCCCGGCGACGAAGAACATCGTCAGCCCGGTGAGCCCGATGACGATCGTGGTCCCGAGGTCCGGCTCCTTGAAGACGAGCGCGACGATCGGGGCGAGGATGATCAGGAAGGGGATCGTCCCGCCCCAGAAGCCCCGGATCCGGCTGCCGCGCTTCGCGAACCAATGGGCGAGGTAGACGATCAGGGCGAGCTTCGCGAACTCGGCCGGGTGGAGCGCGGGCAGCCCGGGCAGCTTCAGCCACCGCGCCGATCCGCCGATGACGACGTTCAGGTCCGGGACGAAGACGAGGACGAGCAGGACGAGGGCGACCGCGTAGAGCGGCACCGAGACGAGGCGGAGATAGCGGTAGTCGACCCGCATCATCACGGCCAGCGCGACCATCCCGAGGGCCGCCCAGCCGATCTGCGGCCCGACGATCGCGAGGGTGTCGTCGGACGCGATGTAGGCCTTCATCGCCGAGCTCGAGTAGACCATCAGAATCCCGATCGCCGTGAGCGCGACGACGGCGACGAGGATCGCGTAGTCGGCCTGGTGGCGCTCGCGGTTGAGGGCCGTGGCCTTCTGCCGGGCCGGCTGTCGGGGGCTCACGGCGCTGGGCCGCTCGCCGCGCTCGTCGCGATCGCCTCGCTCGCGGCGGTCGTCGGTGACGTCGCGGCCTCCCAGGCCGATCGTCGGGCGGCGGCGCAGGGCGTCGGTCATCGCGGGCTCCCCTCCTCTCGCTCCGCGGCGATCGCCGCGACGGCGTCCTTGAATGCCCGACCCCGGGCGGCGTAGTCGACGAACATGTCGAAGCTGGCGGCGGCCGGGCTCAGGAGCACGGTCGCGGGGGCGTGGGCACCCGCGACGAGCGCCTCGCGGGCGATCGCATCGGCGACGGTGACCGCCTCGGCGAGGGTCGCCGCCGCTTCCGTCCGGGCCAGGCCGGCCGCCCGGAACATCCCGCCGAGGGCCGGTCCGCTCTCGCCGATCAGGACGGCCGCGACGGCGCGCTCCGCGACGACCGGCGGCAGGGCGGCGAGATCGACGTCCTTGTCGCGGCCGCCGGCGATCAGGACGATCGGCGGCTCGAAGGCCCGGAGCGCGGCGATCACCGCGTCCGGCTGGGTCCCCTGCGAGTCGTTCACGAACCGCACACCGTCGACGACCGCGACCGTCTCGAGACGGTGCTCGACGCCGCTGAAGGCCATCGCCGCGCGGCGGATCGCGTCCGGCGCGAGTCCGAACCA
>DATBGP010000271.1:0-22422 GCA_036557925.1 Candidatus Limnocylindrales bacterium
GGGCAGGCCGGCGGGCGCAGGCACCGGCTCGTGGCGGACTTCGTCGAGGAAGGCGAGCGAGCGCGGGTCGCGCTCGAGGACGTGGCGGAGGAAGTCGCGCATCGAGCCTTCGACCTCGCGCTCGGTCGCCGGGTTCAGCCGGAGGCCCGCCAGCGCCTCGACGTCCTGGCGCTGGTAGGCCTTCAGGAGCTTCAGGCCATCGAGGCTGAGCCGGGTCCGGTCGTGGGGCGGTCCCGGGCAGCGGTCGCAGAGCACGCCGCCGAGGGGCGGCACCCAGCGGAATCGGGTCTCGACCTCCAGCACGCGGTCGCATTCGACGCACCGGTCGACCTCCGGCCGGACACCCAGCTCGTCGGCGAGGTGCATCTCGTACCAGCGGGCGACCCGGCCGGGCGCCATCCCCGCGTCCAGGAGCTCGTAGGCCCGCTTGAGCATCGTGTAGACGGGCTCCGCGGCGTGCCGCTCCTCCAGCGAGCGGTCGGCGAGCTCGGCGAGGTACCAGGCGGTGGCGGCGCTCTCCAGCGAGTCGCGGAGGTTCAGCCAGGCATGGCCGACGCTGACCTGGGTCACGACGTCGAACGTCCGGCCGCGAGCCATCAGCACGGTCAGCTCGGCGAACGGCTCCAGGCTGCCACCGACGCGGGACGTGGGCCGGCGGATCCCCTTCGCGATCGCCTTGATCTTGCCGTTGGTCGGCGTGATCAGGGTGAGGATGCGATCGGCCTCGCCGTAGTCGAACCGCGAGAGGACGATCGCGTCGGTCGAGTATCGGCGCGGGATCGGCACGATCGAAACGTAGCACCTCCGCCGTTCGGCGGCCCTTCGCGGCAGCGCCTCTCACGACCTTTCGCGCCAGCGCCTCCCACGCCCGTTCGAGCCGGCAGGTCATCCGATCGCGGCGCGACGTCGTACCACCCGTCAGACGCCGGCCCGGTCGCGTCCCCCGGTCCGGCGTCTCCGCTGCCCGGCACGGCGCATCACGAGCGGTCGCTGACCGCGCAACAGGCTACCTTTCGGGTGCATGTTTGCCCGAATCCCGCTACCATGGCCCGGCGATGACCACCGCCCAGCCGGTCCTCGAGGCCGCCGTCCTGATCGCCGACACCGAGGAGGAGATCCTCCGCCTCGTCGGCGGCCACGACGATTCGACCGCCGGCGTCTACGCGATGATCCGCTACCACCTCGGGCTGGACGGGAGCGGCGCGGCCGCCGGGAAGCGGATGCGACCCCTCCTCGGCCTCCTCGCCTACGCCTCGATCGCGGGCGACTACCGGCCCGCGCTGCCGGGCGCCGCCGCCGTCGAGCTCGGCCACAACTTCAGCCTCGTCCACGACGACATCGAGGACGGCGATCGCGAGCGGCGCCACCGGCCCACGGTCTGGGCCCTGCACGGCGTCGCCCAGGGGATCAACACCGGCGACATGCTCTTCAGCCTGTCCCGGATGGCCCTCCACCGGCTGACCGACCTCGGGTTCAGCGATGCCAAGGTGCTGCGGCTGATGCGGCTCTACGACCAGACCTGCGTCGCCCTCTGCGAGGGCCAGTACATCGACATCGCGACGAGCGAGGCGGACGACCTGATGTCGGTCGACCTGTACTTCGACATGATCGGCCGGAAGACGGCCGCCCTGATCGCGGCATCGATCGAGGCCGGTGCGCTCCTCGCCACCGACGACGACGAGGTGATCGCCCGGTACCGGGCGTTCGGCTGGGCGCTCGGCATCGCCTTCCAGCTCAACGACGACCTGCTCGGGATCTGGGGCGCCGAGGAGTCGACCGGCAAGCAGGCCTCCGACATCGCCCGGCGGAAGAAGACGCTGCCCGTGATCTACGCCTTCGAGCACGCCGGTCCCGGGGACCGCGAGCGACTCGCGAGGCTGTACGGCAACGGCGGACCGAGCGAGGCCGACGTCGCCGAGATCGTCGCGATCCTCGAGCGGGTCGGGGCGCGGGACTACACCCGCGACCAGGCCCGCCGCCACCGCGACGAGGCGCTCCACGAGCTGGACGCGGCGGGCGTCGTCGATCCCGAGGCCCGGGCCCGGCTCGAGGAGGTCATCGTCTCGGTCATCCAGGCCTGACGCCCAGCCGTTCCGGGCGCCCTCAGTCCTCCGCGACGATCCCGTCGAGCAACGGCTCCGCCTGGAAGAGGTTGATCCCGCTCGCGACGAGGTCCACGAGCGCCTGGGCCGTCCGCTCCTCCTCGACCTGCTCCTCGATGAACCACTGGAGGAACTGGTGGGCGGTCGCGTCGTGCTCGTCGAGGGCGGCCTTCGCCATCGCCTGGAACTGGAGCGTCACCTTCTGCTCGTTCGCGAGCGCCGCCCGGCAGGCGTCGAGCGCCGATTTGAACTCGGTCCTGGTCCCTGCGAGCTTGGGCAGGTCGAACGCGACGTCCTGGTCGACGAGGAAGTCGACGATCTTGTCGGCGTGGGTCGCCTCCTCGACGCCCTGGTCGAAGAAGAGCTTGGCCCAGCCGCTCAGGCTCTGGCGGCGGAACGAGATCGAGATCGAGTAGTAGAGCATGTGCGCCGTCAGCTCGGACGCGATCTGGGCGGTGAGCAGGTCGGCGAGGCGCTTCGTGATCATCGGATCCCCCGGGCGGGCAGATGGCAGGTCGCCACGATACCAAGAGGGGTGGCGTGTCCGCCCTCCGGCTCGAGCTAGCGGTCGCCGTCCTCGTCGGGTCGGACCTCGTCGTCCTCGCTCGGTCGCCGCGCGACGAGGACCTTGCTCACCCGCCGGCCATCGGTCGACTCGACCGTCAGGTGCAGCCCGTCGACATCGACCTCGTCGCCCGGCGCGGGGATGCCGCCGATCCGGTGGTAGATCAGCCCGCCGACGGTGTCGTACTCGTCCTCGTCCTCGAGCCCGAGGTGCAGGTCGAAGAGCTCGGCGAGGTCGTCGACGTCGGCCCGGCCGTCGACCCGGGCCTCGTCGTCGGAAAGCCGGACGATCATCGGCTCCTCGGTGTCGTACTCGTCCTGGATCTCGCCGACGATCTCCTCGAGCAGGTCCTCGATCGTCACGAGGCCGGCCGTGCCGCCGTACTCGTCCAGCACGATCGCGATGTGGACCTTCCGCCGCTGGAACTCGTGGAGGAGGTCGTCGATCGACATGGACTCGGGCACGAACACGGGCGCCCGCAGGAGTGATCGCAGCGCGGGCCGTGGTCCCGATCCCGACTTCAGGAACGGCAGCAGGTCCTTCGCGTAGAGGATCCCGACCACCTCGTCGATCGACTCGTCGTACACCGGGATCCGGCTGTGGCCCTCGTCGACGACGATGTCGATCGTCTCCTCGAGGGTCGCCGAGGACGGCAGCCCGACGATCGCGATCCGCGGGATCATCACCTCGTGCAGGCGGCGCTCCCCGAGCTCGATCACCGCGTTGATCATCTGCTCTTCCTCGGCCTCGAGGACGCCCTGCTCCCCGCCCCGCTCGATGATCAGCCGCAGCTCGTCGGCGCTGATCTGGGCCTCGTTCGTCACGGTGGCGCCGAACAGCCCGGCGATCGCCCGGGTCGCACCGGTCAGGACCGCGATCACCGGGCCGAGGGCGCGGGCCAGGAACTCGATCGGGACGGACAGGCTCAGGGCGAACCGCTCCGGGTTCGACAGCGCCAGCGTCTTCGGGACGAGCTCGGCGAAGATGATCGTGAAGAGGGCCAGGATCACCGTCACGACGATCAGGGCGATGCCATCGGCGGCGCCGGCCAGGCCCACGTCGCGGAGGACGTCGGCGAGGGCCGCGGAGAGATTGACGGCGGCGAACGCCGACGCGAAGAAGCCGATGACCGTCAGGCCCAGCTGCGAGACCGCGAGGAACCGGCCGGGATCGGACTGGAGGCGCTGGACGCGGCGGGCGCCGGGCCGGCCCTCCTCGGCGAGCTGCTCGACACGGCTGCGGCGGAGCGAGACGAGGGCGATCTCGGCGGCGACGAAGACGGCCTCGAGCAGGGTCAGGAGGAGGATGACGAGGATGTCGACCACTAGCCGGCCCCGCCCGCCTCGCTCGGCGGGGGCTCGTCGGGGGTGTCGGGCTGCTGGGCGGGCCCTGGCTCGGGCTCGCGCTCGGTGGGCCGGGGGTCGCGCATCCGGGCCGGGACGCCGACCGCGAGCTTGCCCGCGGGCACGTCCTTCGTGACGACCGCCCCGGCGCCGGTCTTCGCGTCGTCGCCGACGCTGATCGGGGCCCGGAGCATCGTGTCGACGCCGAGGAAGACCCGCCGGCCGATCGTCGTCCGGTGCTTCTGCCGGCCGTCGTAGTTCGCGGTGATCGTGCCGGCGCCGACGTTCGTCTCGTCGCCGAGCTCCGCGTCGCCGAGGTAGCTCACGTGGTGCTGCTTCACGCCCCGGCCGAGCCGGGTGTTCTTCAGCTCGGCGAAGTTGCCGACCTCGGCGTCCGGACCCACGTGCGAGCCCGGGCGGAGGTGGCTGAACGGGCCGACCCGCGCGCCGTCCTCGACCGTCGAACGCTCGACGATCGAGGCCCAGACGACGCAGCCGGCCCCGATCGCGCTGTCGACGATCTCGGAGCCGGCCCCGATCGTCGTCCCCTCCCCGATCGTCGTCGACCCGCGCAGGATCACGTTCGGCTCGATCGTGACGTCGGTCGCCAGGATCACCGTCGAATCGGCGTAGACGGTCGAGGGGTCGCGCATCGTCACGCCGGCCCGCATGTGCTCGCCGTTGATCCGCGTCCGGAGGTCCCATTCGGCCTGGGCGAGCTCGGCGCGGTCGTTGATGCCGGTCAGCCGGCCGTCGTCCTCGACGGTCAGCGCGACGACGAGGCGGCCGTCGGCGCGGGCGAGCTCCACGAGCTCGGTCAGGTACAGCTCGCCGGTCTTCGGCGACGCGTGGAGCGCGCCGATCCGCGCGCGGAGCCAGCCCGCGTCGAACGCGTAGAGGCCGGAGTTGATCTCGTTGACCGCGAGCTCCTCGTCGGTGGCGTCCTTCTTCTCCACGATCCGGTCCACGGTCCCTGCCTCATCGCGGATCACCCGGCCGAGGTTGCCGGGCTCGATCGCGTCCACGGCGACCAGGGCGATCGCGGCCTCGTCGAGACGGCGCTCCTCGAGGAGCTCGCCGAGGAGCCCGGCTTCGAGCAGCGGTGCGTCGCCGGTCAGGACCAGGATCTCGTCGACATCGTCGGGCAGCACCGCGACGGCGGCCGCGACCGCGTCGCCGGTTCCGCGCGGCTCGGCCTGGAGGGCGTAGTCGACCTCGTCGCCAAGGGCGTCGCGCACGCCGGCGGTGGCGGGGCTCGTGATGACGAGCGGGCGACGGCCGGTGGCCTCGCGGCCGGCATCCACGACGTACGCGACCATCGGACGCCCGGCCAGGCGATGGAGGAGCTTCGGCGTCCGGGACTTCATCCGCGTGCCGAGACCGGCGGCCATGACGACCGCGGCGACCCGCGGAGCGGCGCCGGGACTTGGGGGGTTCACGCGGGGCGACGCGCGCGGGCGGAAGTCGGGGGAGGCGGCGCGATCCCGACGCGGTCAGGGCCCGGCGCGTGTCGGAGGAGTGTCATCGAAGGTGCGCGGATCGTAGGGTCGCCCCGAACGGAGTGTCAAACCTCAGGGCTCTCGCGAACGCAGTCGGGGTGGTTGAGCGTCGGCGTCAGATGCGGCGGTCGGAGACCGCGTCGGCGACGGAACGGCGGGCGATGGCCTCGACCTCGACGAGCGCGCCCTTCGGCAGGCCGGCGACCCCGATGGTCGACCGGGCCGGGGCCGGATCTGGCATCAGGCGCCCGTAGATCGCGTTCACGGTGGCGAAGTCGCCGATGTCGGTCAGGAAGATCGTCGTCTTCACGACGTCCGCCCAGCCGAGGCCCGCCGCGTCGAGCACCGCCGCGAGGTTCCGGAGCGCCCGCTCGGCCTGCGCCTCGAGTCCGTCGACGAGCTCGCCGGTGGCCGGATCGAGCCCCACCTGGCCGGAGCAGAAGACCAGGTCGCCCTCGGCGATCGCCTGGCTGTAGGGGCCGACCGGAGCCGGGGCGCCGTTCGTCTCGATCGCCTGTCGCGTCATGGATCCCTCCTCGTGGCCGGTTCGCCGGTCGGCTCCGGCGTGGTCAGGAACGTCGCCGCCGCCACGAACGGCGGCCCGTCGCCCGGCGCCGCGACGAAGCCCGTGCCGACCGCCGCGCGCACCGCGGCGGCCGCCAGATCGGCCTCGTCGATCGAAGGATAGAGCGCCCAGAGGGTCGGACCGGAGCCCGAGAGGCCGATGGGCCGGCCGAGGAGCCGCATCACCGCCCGCCGCAGCGGCACGAGGCCGTCGACGATCGTGGCCGCGGCGGGGAGCAGGTCGTTCGCCGCCGCCAGGACGCCGGCCCGCTCCAGGAGCTGCCCGGCCGTCAGCCCCGAGCCGAACTCGCTCGCGAAGTGCTCCGAGCTTCGCGCCGCCACGCCCGGCTGGCCCATCGCCCCGCCGGCCCACGCGCCGAAGACGGCCTGCGTATGGGCGGCGATCGCGGGCGTCACGAGGAGCACGGCGGGCGGCCGCTCCCCCGCTCCGAGGCGGAGTCCGTGCAGCGGCGTGACCCGCTCGCCGCGGCCCTCGACGAGGGCCGGACCGCCGGCGAGGAAGAACGGCACGTCGCTCCCGATCGAAGCGGCCAGCGCCGACCGATCGGCGGCCGGGAGCGCGTCCACGGCGCTCCACGCCTCGAGCGCGCCGTCGATCGTCGCGGCGGCGTCGCTGCTTCCGCCCGCGAGGCCCGCGGCGACGGGGATCCGCTTGTCGAGGCGGACGGCGACCGCGGGGGGCGCCTCCCCGCCGGTGGCGGCCCGGACGGCCCGCCGGGTGGCCGCCAGCGCGCGCAGGACCAGGTTGTCCGCGGTCGGACCGGCGTCGAACCCGTCGACATGGAGACGGTCCGCGGCGCCGGGCGACGGGTCGACCGCGAGCGTCAGCCGGTCCGTGAGATCCAGCGGCGCCATCACCGTGTGGAGGGCGTGGTAGCCGTCCGGTCGGCGGCCTACGACCGCGAGGGTCAGGTTCAGCTTGGCCGGCGCCAGCCGGACGATCGGCGTGACGACGCGGGCAGGATCGGTGGCGCTCGTCATCGCGGCGCTCCGGGCTCGGCGTCCCGGCCGCGGCGGTCCCCGCCGATCGGGCCGAACGCCTCCAGGAGGGCCAGCCACTCGCCGACGGCCAGCGTCTGGGGCCGTCGGTCCGGCGCGATCCCCGCGGCTGCGAGCGCGGCGTCGACCCGCGGCGGCTCGACGGGGAGCTGCCGCGACAGGACGTTGTGGAGCATCTTCCGGCGCTCGCGGAACCCGGCCTGGACGAGCCGCCAGAGCTCGTCCTCGTCGTCGACGGCGGCGAGGCGGTCGTCGTCCGGGTACGGCTCGACGACGATCACCGCCGACCGGACCGCGGGCTCCGGCTCGAAGGCGGTCGGCGGGACATCGATCGCGATCCGGACGCGGGCGTGGTACTGGACGAACACGCTCAGGTAGCTCATCGCGCCGGGCTCCGCGGCGATCCGCTCGGCGACCTCGCGCTGCACCATCAGGACGAGCCGCTCCGGCCGGGGCGCCTCGCCGAGGAGGCGGTGGAGGATCGGGCTCGTGATGTGGTACGGCAGGTTCGCGACGACGTCGTACGGGGGCGGCAGGAGGTGGGTCAGGTCCTGGTCCAGGGCGTCGCCCTCGATGAGGACCAGCCGATCCGCCTCGATCTCCGGCGCGAGCCGTTCGCGGAGGAACGACGCGAGCCCCCGATCCAGCTCGACCGCGGTCACCAGCGCCCCCGCGTCGAGGAGCCCGCTGGTGAGGAGGCCCAGCCCGGGGCCGATCTCGAGGACCCGCCGGCCCGGCACGGCCGATGCCTCGGCGAGGATCGCGTCGAGGACGTCGGGGTCGGCGAGGAAGTTCTGGCTCAGGCTGTGCCGGGCGCGGAGACCGGCCGCCTTCAGCGTCCGCCGGACGGCCGCGGGATCGACGTGGGCCGGGCTCGACGCCACCGGGCCCCTCAGCGCCGCGCCAGCGGCAGCGACGGTCGCGCGTCGAGCGACAGGTCCGCTCGCTCGCCCGCGGCGAACCGTCGGGCGCCCGCGGCGCCGATCATCGCCCCGTTGTCCGTGCAGAGCGCCGGCCGCGGCACGATCAGGGGCAGCCCGAGGGCCTCCGCCTCGCCCGCGAGCCGCGTCCGCAGCGCACCGTTCGCGGCCACGCCGCCGCCCAGAACGATCGAGCGGGCGCCGGTCGCCTGGGCCGCCCGGATCGTCTTCGTCACGAGCACGTCGACGACCGCGTCCTGGAAGCCCCAGGCGAGCTCCGCGATCGAGGCCTCGGAGAGCCGCGCCTCCGGCTCCAGCGCGGCCTCGCGGCTGGTCGGCAGGCCCTCGTCCGCCCGGGCCTCGTCGATCGTCCGGCGGGCGGCGGTCTTCAGCCCGCTGAAGCTGAAGTCGTAGCTCTCGCCGAGCCACGCGCGCGGGAACGCCGCGTCGTGCCGGCTCGCGTCGTCCGCCGCGCGCGAGATCGCCGGGCCGCCCGGGTACGGCAGCCCGAGCAGTCGCCCGACCTTGTCGAACGCCTCGCCGGCGGCGTCGTCGACGGTCTGGCCGAGGAGCCGGTACGTCAGGTGATCGCGCATCTCGACGAGGAACGTGTGGCCACCGCTCACGATCAGCGCGACGAGCGGGAACACCGGCTCCGGCAGGTCGCCCGTGGCCGCGTCGCGGAGCCACGCGGCGTACAGATGGCCTTCGAGGTGGTTGACCCCGACGAGCGGCTTGTCGTGGACCCAGGCGAGCGTCTTCGCGAAGTTCAGGCCGACGAGCAGCGAACCCGCCAGGCCCGGCCCGTAGGTGACCGCGACCGCGTCGACGTCCTCGACCCTCACCGCGGCGTCGGCGAGGGCCTGGTCGAGCACGGGCACGACCCAGCGGAGGTGCGCCCGCGCGGCGACCTCCGGGACGATCCCGCCGGTCGCCGCGTGGAGCGCCGTCTGGCTCGCGACGACGTTCGAGAGGATCGTCCGGCCACCCCGGATCACGGCGATCCCGGTCTCGTCGCAGGACGACTCCACCGACAGGATCAGACTGTCCTCGGTCGGCCGAACGACCTCCTCCACCCCCGTCATCGGTCGGCCCCGTGGAGGTCGCTGTCGCCCGAGTCGTCCGGTTCGAACGGGCCGGCGGGCGCCGGACCGTCATCGAGCGCCACGCGCAGCCGCTCGATCCGCGCCCGCATGTCCGGGTCGTCGAGCGGATCGGTCGTCATGATCAGGGCGTCCTCGTTGTTGTCGCTGTAGTAGCGCGGCCGCAGGCCCACCGGCCGGAAGCCGTACTTCTCGTAGAGCCGGCGGGCCGCGACGTTCGAGAGACGGACCTCCAGCGTGGCCTCTCGCGCGTGGCGGTCCCGGGCGAGATCGAGGAATGCGAGGAGCATCCGCTCGCCGAGCTTCTGGCGGCGCCACGCCGGGTGGACCGCGAAGGTCGTGATGTGGGCCTCGTCGACCATCAGCCACATCCCGCCGTAGGCCACGATGCGGTCGCCCGCCCGCGCCACGAGGTACGACGCGAGCCGGTTCGTCATCAGCTCGCTCCGGTAGGCGTTCGGCGGCCACGGGGTCGAGAAGCTGGCCTCCTCGATCCCCTGCACCTCGTCGAGGTCCTCGAGACGCATCGCCTCGATGACGATCCTCACCGGGGGTCGCGCGACCATGCGACCTCCCCGCTCTCCGCTCGCACCCCGCGCGGCAGGCTCACGTACTCCGGCACGAGGCGGGCGAGATCGTCCCCGCCGGCAGCCAGCCGCGGGACGCCGAGGGCGACGAGCGCCGCGGCCAGGCCGGCCCGCGCGGCCTCGCCCCGGACCAGGGCGTCCTCGGGCGCCCGTCCCGAGAGGTCCACCGCGACGACGACGTCGCCCGCGCCGAGCTCCGGCTCCTCGCCGCCGGGGAGCAGCCGCGGCTCCGCGCCGTGACGGACCAGGTGTCGATCGTTCGGGCCCGCGGGCAGCAGGAGGGCGATCCGGTCGATCCGCGCCGCGCCGTCCGTCGCGTCCATGCCCTGCGCGGCCGCCGCCGCCCGGAGGAGCGCCTCACCCGTCGCGACGCCGACGATCGGCACGCCGAGCTCGTGGGCGAGGGCCTTGGCGGTGGCGAGCCCGACCCGCAGCCCGGTGAAGGCGCCGGGCCCCGTGCCGACGATCACGCCGCGGATCCGCGATCGCCGCAGGTTCGCCTCGCCGTGCAGGCGGCCGATCGCCGGGAGCAGCTGCTCGCCGTGGGTCCGGCCGGCCTCCCAGGTCGTCACCCCGAGGAGCTCACCCTCGGGCGTGGCCGCCGCGACAACGATCCGGCTCGTGGCGGTGTCGATCGCGAGGACCCAGGCCCGCCGGCCATTCGAGTCGGCCGCGTCCGTCCCGCCCGCGTTCGTCCCGGCGCCGTCGCCTCTCACGACGCCGCCGCCGCCGCTCACGACGCCGCCTCGAGGTAGCGCCGATGTCGGGCGTCGCCCGCGACGAGCTCGATCGTGCGCGGCTCCTCACCGCTGCCGTCGATCCGGACGTCGAGCCGGCCCGCCGGCAGGACCGGGCCCATCCGGTCCGGCCACTCGACGACGGTCAGCCCGTCCTCCTGGCGCTCGTCGACGACCCCGCCCGCGAGGGCGTCCGCCGCATCGACCAGCCGGTACAGATCGACGTGGAACAGCGGCAGACGCCCGCGGTACTCGGACATCAGCACGAACGTCGGCGAGTTCACCGTGTCGTCGATCCCGAGACCGACCGCGATCCCTTTGGTCAGCTGGGTCTTCCCGGCGCCGAGGTCGCCCCAGAGGCAGAGCAGGTCGCCCGCCTCGGCCAGCCGACCCAGCCGCTCCCCCAGGGCGATCGTGTCGGCGGGCGACGTGGATGTCAGCCCGGCCCGATCGCCCGAGCCGTCGCCACGGGTGACAGCGGGACGCGCGTTGGTCGCCGAGCCTCCGCCGGCCGCCGAGCCGGCCATGTCAGACGAACCGCTCGAGATCGGCGAGCGGCACCGGGAGGGGCGGGTCGTCGCCGAAGATGACCCAGCCCGCCTCGAGGAACGTCCCGCCCGCGAACCGTCGGTTCCCCGCGAGGCCGGCCCAGCGGCCCTCCTCTCCCGCGTGCTCGCCGGATCGGACCCGGACGTGATCGGACGGCGGCGCGGCGATCTCGATCTCGGGGACGTCGAAGACCAGGGCCGGCGGATCGACGGAGATCGCGACGGTCCGGCCGGCCAGGGCCTCGAGGATCGCGGCGATCGGGCCGGCGATCGGGCGGCGGATCACGCCGTCGAGGATCAGGACCGCGAACGGCGGCAGTCGATGGAGGGCGGCCCGCTGGCGGGACTCGGAGGCGAGGAAGTCGCGGCGCTCCTTGCCGGCGAGACCGCTGACCACCACGCCGCGCACGCCCATCGCCCGGGCGCGCGTGAGCGCCTCCGCGTCGACGCGCGAACCGATGACCAGGATGGTGCCCGCGAGGCCGACGTCGAGCGAGGTCGAGCGGAGCCGGCCGTGGCGGACGTCGCCCCGGTCCGAGCCGAGCGACAGCCGCCCGCTCGTCGGATCGCCGAGCGCCTCGACACCGGGCAGCGCGCGTCCCTGGGCCTGGACGCGGATCCCGATCCCGGGCCGGATCTCGCGGACCATGCCCGCGATCGGGCAGTCGACGGGCTCGACGTGCTCGCCCGTCGCGGCGGACCATTTCGCGTGGTGGCTGAAGAGCAGCTCGCCGTCGCCGGGGTGGGGCGTGCGCCGGACGCGGCTCTGGCCGCTCGCCGTCCAGCGGTCGCCGGGCGCGGGGTCGCCCTGGATCGAGCCGAGCGGGACGTCGGTCAGGTGGGCGTCGCGGAGCCGCTCGGCGATCGTCGTGCCCGGCACGATCGTGTCGCCGACCGTCACGAGCGGCCGATCGCCGGGCGCGAGGGCGAAGCCCATCTCGACCGCGTCGCTGAGCAGGGATCGCCGGGTCACGAGGTCGAGGCCGCGGCCGTGGGGACGCGGGATGGAGTCCTCGAGGGTCGGCAGAACGGTGGACGCGGTCATCGGTCCCGGGTGAGCCAGAGGGATTCCTGCCAGGCCTCGAGCAGCTCGCGCCGCCGCTCCATCCGGTCGGGCAGGCGGAGGGGGACGTCGCGGAGGTCGACGAGCAGCCCGCCGAGCCCGCCGCCGACGTCCACCGCGAAGCGCCGGCCGCGTGTCCCGAGCCGGACCGCGTCGCGGAACTGGAACTCGGCCGTCGCGACCTCGCCCGGCGGCAGGTCGACGAGCTCGAGGCCGCCGGGGACGAGATCGCTGTCCGAGGCGCCCGATTCGGCGTGGATCGTCAGCCGGCCGGCCGAGGGCCCGGCGCGGATCCCGGCCGGGATCACGACGCTGCCGAGCGGCGTGAGGACGTCGTCGGCGAGATCGATGAGGGCCTGGCGGCGCTCCGTGGGATCGGGGATGACGCCGAGCGCGCCGAGGAGACGCGCGTGGTCCTGGGCGATCGCGATCGCGGCCGGCCGCCGGATCACGTCGGCGACCGCGAGTGCCACGGCCGGTCCGGGCGCGGAGGCGAAGGCGCCGCCGGAGACGATCACGAGATCGGGCGAGGGCAGCGCCGATTGGGCCGGCGTGGCCTCCACGAGCACTCCCAGGGCGGCCCGGGCTGCGGCGAGGCGGAGCCGCGCGCCGTCACCGGCGATCGCCGACCACGGCCAGAGACGGAGCTCCCGAAGCCGGTCGCGAAGGCGATGCCGGTCGAGCGAGATCGTGGACCAGCTCAGGACGCGGTCGACGATCGCGTCGTCGGGATCCGGGGGGACGAGCGCCGCGTCGGCGACGATCGAGACCTCGGCGACGGCCTCCGCGCCAGCGATCCCCGGCTCGGCCGTGGCTCGCAGCCCGCCGTCGAAGCCGATCTCGATGAGCTCGACCCGGCGGTCGAGCACGTCGGCGACGGCGGCGGTCATCCGGCCCGCGGCACGGCGCGGGTCGTCGGGCCCGCCGCGGACCTCGTCGAGGAGCTTCCGGAGGGGCTCGCCGGGCGGAGCACCGGCCGCGGCCGCGGGCGCGAGGAGAACCTCGCCGGTCCGCTCCGACGCCGCGCCGCCGCCACGGTGCGGAGCCTGGGACTCGATCCGGCCGAGGTGGTCGGCCATCGCGCCCGCGAGGATGACGGTGAGCTCCGGCCGCCGGGCGACCGCGCCGGCCACGATCGCGCCGAGCTCGTCGAGCTGGCGACGCTCGTCCGCGCCGGGCGGGTCGCCGGCCCCGACGAGCAGGACCTCGACCGCCGAATCCAGGAGGGCGTTCGTCAGCGCGAGCGGGTCGAGGGCATCGCGGGTGACGCCGCGGGTCCGCCAGCCGGTCTTGCGGGCGGCGTCGACGAGGGGCTCGAGGGCCCGGTCCGAGACCGCCACGGCCAGGAGGCCCCGAGCGGGCGCGCTGCGCGCGATCAGGCGCGGCAGGTCGGCGGCGATCGTCGCGGGCTCCACCAGATCGTCGTGGGGCGCGAGGCCCAGCGCGACGCCGAGGTTCGGGTCCGCCGCGAACACCCGCCGGACGAGCTCGGTGCCGATCGCGTCGACGTCGCCGGGCGCCGGCAACGCCATGGACCCGACGAGCCGCCAACGGTGAGCGAGGCGGCCGATCAGCGCGGCCGAGGTGGTGGCGGCGCCGAGATCGACGGCGAAGAAGGCGCGGGGATCGGTCACCCGATCATGCTACCCGCGTGAGGCTCACGGAGGCGCCGCGGGCGGCCGGAGCGGCCGCCGGCCCGTGACGGGCTAGGCGTCCCAGCTGATCTCTTCGTCGATCTCCTCGAGCCGCGCGATCAGCAGCTCGATGCCCGCATCGTCCGCGAGGATCAGCGAGGCCGAGGCGTCCTCCCCGCCGAACAGGCCCTTCAGGACCGGGTCGAAGAACAGCATCGCATTGGCCCCGAGCGGCCGGTACGGCCGGCTCGCCTCGAGGAAGTGCACGGCAGGTCCCGTGAGGCCGCGAAGCTGGATCTCGCGGGCGACCCGCTCCACCAGCTCGTCGCGCTGCTCGTCGGTCCGCTCGTACGAGAAGCTCATGCGGACAGCGCCCGGCCGGGCGACGCGTCCGACGACGGCGGGGGCGTCGAGGCCGACGTGGGCGTCGCGAGGGCGGTCTCGAAGGCCTGGTACGCCGCGGCGCCGCGCATCGCGAGGATCACGTGCTCGATGGTCGGCGACCGGTCGAGCTCCTCCCGCACGGCGTTGACGGTGACGCGGGCGGCCTCGTCGAGCGGGTAGCCGCCGACGCCCGTCCCCATCGCGGGGAACGCGATGCTCCGGATCCGGAGCTCGCGGGCGCGGGTCATCGCGCTGCGCACGGCCTTGTCGATGATCTCGCCGCTGGTCCGGCGGTCGCGATCCAGGGAGACGGCATGGACGACGTACCGCGCGGCCAGGTGGCCGGCGGGCGTGACGATCGCCTCGCCCAGCGGCACCGGCGCCTGGCGAACGGCGGCGAACTCGATCGAGTCGCCGCCGGCGCGCTTGATCTCGCCGCCCACCCCCGTCGACATCCACAGGGACAGGTTCGCGGCGTTCACGATCGCGTCGACCTCGAGATCGACGATGTCGCCGTTCCAGAGCTCGATCCGAGCCACGACGTCTCCAGCGGGGAAAGGGCACGCGTGCCGACGATTCCGGCCGGCGCATCGTACACCCGGGTCAGACGCGCGGACATCGAGGTCACGACCTCCCAGGAGTTCGTGGTGCGCCATCGCGCCACGTCGCCGGCGGCGATGGCGCCCGGTCCCTGGCGGCCGATCAGGACGACCTCGTCGTCGACTGTGACGGGCGGTCCGGGCACGTCCGTGACGTCGACCATCGTCGCGTCCATCGCGACGTTCCCGACGACCGGGACGCGCATCCCCCGGACGATCGCGGCCCCGCGGTTCGACAGGGATCGCGGCCAACCGTCGCCGTAGCCGATCGGCAGCGTGGCGATCCGGCTGGGCCGGGGCGCCCGCCACGTCGGGCCGTAGGAGACCCCGTGACCGACGGGCAGGTCGGCCACGCGGACGGGCCGGGCGCAGAGCGAGAGCACGGGGCGCAGCCCGTCCGCGCCGGCCACGAAGGACGACGGGCCGAACGAGGCCGGCGCGAGCTCGTCGGGGATCAGGCCGTACGTGATCAGGCCCGGCCTGACGGCGTCGTAGCGGGGGACGTTCCCGAGCAGGATCGCGGCGCTGGCGGCGAGGTGCCGGCGCGGGATCTCGACCCCGGCGGCCCGGAGAGCCGCGAGCGCGGCCTCGTAGCGGCGGACCTGCTCGGTCGTGATCGATTCGACCTCCGCCTCCTGGAGGTGCGACCAGACGCCGCCCAGGCGCGCGCCCGCCGCGAGGATCCGCTCGGCGGCCGCCACGACCTCCTCGGCGGGGACACCGCCCCGGCCGAGCCCCGTCTCGACCTCCAGCTCGAGCGACAGCCCCCGGGCGGATCCCGTCGCCGCCGCCGCGGCAAGGAGCGCGTCCAGCGCCGCCCCGCTGCCCGCGGCGACCGCGACCTGCAGGCGGATCGCGGCGGCCACCTCGGCCGGCGGGATCGGGTAGAGCACGAGCAGCGGCGACTCGACGCCGGCATCGCGCAGGGCGACGGCCTCGTCGAGCGTCGCCACGCACAGCGCGGCGGCCCCCGCGGCCTCGAGCGTTCGCGCGACCGGGACCATCCCATGGCCGTACGCATCGGCCTTGACGACGGGCATCGCCGGCAGCCCGCCGGTCATCGTCCCGATCGCCCGGAGGTTGCCCTCGAGCGCCTCGAGGTCGACCTCGATCCAGGCCGAGCGGCGCAGCGGCGGCAGGCCGGCCTCGGCCAGGCGCGTCTCGATCGCCGGCCGGTCGATGCCGGCCGTCAGGACCTAGACCTCGATCGCTCGGGCCGGGCGACCGGCGGGGCGTCCTCGGGGGCCGTGGGAGTCCCCGGCGTCGTCGCGGCGCCGCCTACGGGCTCGCGGAACCCGAACCCGAGCTTCTTCCCGCTCGCCCTCCGCTCCGCGATCGCCGCCAGCCGCTTGCGGGCCATCGCGATCGCGTCCGGCAGGTCGGAGGCCAGCAGCCCCGAATCGCCGAGCCGCTCGCGGACGGCATCGCCGGCGGCGCCGTGGAGGTAGACGCCGAGCCGGGCCGCCTCGTACGGCTCGAGATGCTGGGCCAGCAGCGAGCCGATGGTGCCGCTCAGGACGTCGCCGGTGCCGCCGGTCGCGAGCGCCGGGTTCTCGAACGGCGCGACCGAGAGGCGGCCGTCCGGAGCCGCGATCACCGTCCGCGCCCCCTTCAGGACGACGACCTGGCCCCACGTCGACGCGGCGTCGCGCGTGGCGACCGCCCGGGCGACGTCGTCGCCGCTCAGGTCGCCGTCGGCGTCGGGCTCACGCCCGGATCCCACCCGGAGCCGCTGGAACTCGCCGGTGTGGGGCGTCAGGACCGACGGCCGACGATCGCCCGCCCACCAGCCCTCCTCGGCGGCCAGCGAGCGCAGGGCCTCGGCGTCCAGCACGACCGGGGCGGTCCCGCCGTCCTCGCCGGCGGCGAGGAGGAGCCGCACCAGCTCGGCGGTTGCGAGGCCCGGTCGGAGGCCCGGCCCCACGACGATCGCGTCGTGGTCGTGGTCGAGGATCCGGGCGAGCGCGGGCTCCGGGTCGACCTCCTCGACGTCGTCCTCCGGGAGGGCCATGGTCGTCGTCTCGACGACCTTCGCCGCGAAGAGGGGCTGGAGGGACTCCGGGACGGCCAGCGTCACGAGCCCGGCGCCGGCGCGCCCGGCCGCCCGGCACACGAGGAGCGCCGCGCCGGCGTAGTCCAGGGAGCCGGCAATGACCAGGAGCTTCCCGAACGAGCCCTTGTGGCCGCGCGCGTCGCGGGCCGGCAGGAGGCCCGCCGCGATCTGGTCGTCGAGGATCTCCGCGCCCTCGACCGGTGGCTCGAGCTTCGTCCCGGCGGGCGAGGACCCGGAGCCGTCGGCCGGGGCGAACCCCAGCCGTCGGAGATCAGCCACGGCCGTCCTCCGCATCGCCCTCGGCCTGCAGCTCGACCTCGCCGACCTCGCCTTCGCCCTCGCCCCCGCCCTCGCGCAGCGCCGTCTCGCCGGCCGCCGCCCGCCGGGCGTTCTCCTCGTGGAGTTCGCGCAACCGCTCCATCCGGGCCAGCAGCCGCTTCTCGCGATCGTCCAGCCGCTCCTCGATGTCGAGCGGGAAGACGTACTTGCCACCGGCCGTCCGGACCCCGAACGCGATCGCCACCGCATAGTCGGACTCGTGGCTGATCGAGACGGCGATCCGGTCCATCCCGAGCTGGTCGGCCCGTGCCGCCGCCCGGCCGTGGAGCCGGATCGCGGGCTGGCCCGTCGGCATCCGCTCCACCTCGATGTCGCGCCAGCCGATCCCCCGCACGCCCAGCCCCAGCACCTTGCTGACCGCCTCCTTCGCCGCCCACCGCCCGGCGAAGGTCTCGGGCCGCATCCGGACGTAGCGTTGCTCCGCGGGCGTCAGGACCCGCTTCGAGAACCGCTCCCCGAACCGGGCGATCGAATGCCGGATGCGCTCGACCTTGATGATGTCGATGCCGAGCTCCGTGGTGCCCGCGGGCGGCGCGCCGACCAGGACCCCGAGATCGCTCGATGCGGGCCGGGAGGCCATCGGCGAGCCGCTACTCGACCGTGACCGACTTCGCGAGGTTCCGCGGCTGGTCGACGTCCGTGCCGCGGGCCACGGCCACGTGATAGGCGAAGAGCTGGAGCGGGATGATCCCGATGACCGGGCCGAGCGCCTCGTGGGTCTCGGGCACGAACCAGACGTCGTCGGCGTAGCGGCGGATCTGGTTGTCGCCTTCGGTCGCTACGGCGATGACCCGGGCATCCCGGGCCCGGCCCTCCATCACGTTGCTGATCACCTTGTCGTAGACCCGCGACTGCGTCGCGACAGCCACGAGCGGGTACTCCGCGTCGAGGAGGGAGATCGGGCCGTGCTTGAGCTCGCCCGCCGCGTAGCCCTCGGCGTGGACGTAGCTGACCTCCTTGAGCTTCAGCGCGCCCTCGAGCGCGGTCGGCATCGCGTAGCCGCGGCCGACGAACATGAAGCCCCGCGAGTTCACGTAGCGACGGGCGATCTCCGGCGCCTGGGCGTCGGCGGTCTCGATCGTCCGCTGGGCCGCCGCCGGCAGCTCGTGGAGCGCCTCGGCGAGCTCCGTCTCGAGGGCCTCCGGCATCGATCCCCGGATGCGGGCGATCGCGGCGGCGAGGATCACGAGGGTCGTGACCTGGGTCGTGAAGGTCTTCGAGGCGGCGACCGCGATCTCGGGTCCGGCCTGGAGGAAGACGACCGCGTCGGCCTCGCGGGTGATCGCCGAGCCCACGGTGTTCGTCACCGCGACGATCGGGCAGCCCCGCTCGCGAGCGTGGCGCGTGGGCGCGATCGTGTCGGCCGTCTCGCCCGACTGGGTGACGGCGATCACGAGCGTATGCTCGTCGAGCGGCGGCGGGCTATAGCGGAACTCGGAGCCGACGGTGGCGCGGGCCGGCAGCCCCGTCCACTCCTCGAGCGCCGCGGCGCCGACGAGCGCCGCGTAGTAGGCGGAGCCGCAGGCGACCAGCTCGATCCGGGTCGCGGTCCGGAGCTGCTCCTCGAGGCCGGCGATCTCGTCGAGGCGGATCGTGTTCTCGCGGGTCACCCGGCCCGCGATGCACTGGCGCAGCGCGTCTGGCTGCTCGTGGATCTCCTTGGCCATGAAATGGGCGAAGCCGCTCTTCTCTGCGGCTTCGGGCGTCCAGTCGACGCGGGTCTCGGCCCGCTGGCGCGGCCGGCCATCGACGTCGGTGATCGTCACGCCGGTCGGTCGGACGTCGGCGACGTCACCTTCCTCGAGGAAGATGATCCGGTTCGTGTGGGCGAGGATCGCGGCGACGTCGCTCGCGATGAAGCTCTCCTCCCCGTGGAGGCCCACCACGAGCGGCACGTTCTGCCGGGCGCCCACGAGCCGGCTGACCTCGTTGCGGTGCATGACGACCAGGGCGTAGGCCCCCTCGAGCTGGCGGAGCGCCGCGCGCACGGCGTCCGCGAGGTCGCCCTCGTACGCCTCCTCGACGAGATGGGCGATCGCCTCGGTGTCCGTCTCGGAGGTCAGCGTGTGGCCGCGGGCCTCGAGCCCGTCGCGGAGCTCGCTGAAGTTCTCGATGATCCCGTTGTGGATGACCGTGACGTTGCCCGTGCAGTCCTGGTGGGGATGGGCGTTCAGGTCGTTCGGGCGGCCGTGCGTGGCCCACCGCGTGTGGGCGAGTCCGATCGCGGCGTGCGGCGTCCGGTCCGCTAGGGCGGTCTGGAGGTTCGAGAGCTTGCCGGCCTTCTTCTCGACGAAGAGATCGCCCTCCTCGTCCACGAGCGCGATCCCGGCCGAGTCGTAGCCACGGTATTCGAGCCGCTGGAGGCCTTCGATGAGGATGGGTCCCGCTTCCCGGGGTCCGGTGTACCCGACGATGCCGCACATGTCGCTGTGTTCCCTCCGCGTCCCGCGGCAGCGACCGCCGGGCCAGTTCGGTGATGCGCCCCGTCGGCGCGAGCGCTCAGTTTAGTCGCTCGTCCGCCAGAATCGAGATCGCGTCGGCCAGCTCGGCGACAAGTGTTGCGTCCGGGCCCTCGACCATCACCCGGAGCGCGGGCTCCGTGCCCGACGGCCGGACGAGCACGCGGCCCTCCGCTCCGAGGCGGGCTTCGGCGTCCCGGATCGCCCGCTGGATCGCCGGATCGCCCTCCCACTGGTCCTTGTGGCGGGCCTTCACCGCGCGCTGCTGCTGCGGCAGGAGGGGGATCCGCGTCTTCATGTCCGCGAGGGGCCGGCCCGCCCGGGTCATCACCCGGAGGACCTCGAGCGCCGTGACGATCCCGTCGCCCGACGTCGTGTGCTCGAGCACGATCACGTGGCCGCTCTTCTCGCCGCCGAGGCCGGCCCGCGAGACCTGCATCCCCTCGAGGATGTACTTGTCGCCGACCGGCGTCCGGATCACCTGTCCGCCGGCGGCTTCCACCGCCGACTGGAGCCCGCCGTTCGAGAGCACCGACACGACCAGGGCGCCCTCCGGGAGGACGCCCCGCTCGATCCGGTCGAGGGCGAGGATCCCGAGCACCTGGTCGCCGTCGACCACCTCCCCGGTCGCATCCACCGCGATCAGCCGGTCGGCGTCGCCGTCGAGGGCGAACCCGACGTCGGCCCCGCGCTCCCGGACCGCGGCCGCGAGCGACGCCGGCGCGGTCGCGCCCGAGGCCACGTTGATGTTCACGCCGTCGGGATCGTTGTGGATCGTCTCGACCGTCGCGCCAGTCGCCGCGAGGATCTCCGGGCCCACCACGCCGCCGGATCCGTTCGCGCAGTCCAGGACGATCCGGAGGCCGCTCCCCGAGACCGTCCGGGCCAGCCCGAGCCGATGCTCGCGGTAGCGATCCAGCAGCGAGGGATCCATCACCGAGCGGCCGATCTCCGCGTTCCCGACGGAGCCGAGCTCCTCGGTCCGCCAGATCAGCGCCTCGATCTCATCCTCGACGTTGTCGTCGAGCTTCAGCCCGTGGTCGTCGAGGACCTTCAGGCCGTTGTCGTCGGCCGGATTGTGCGAGGCCGAGACCATGATCCCGGCGGCGAAGTCGCCCAGGCCGGCCAGGTACGCCAGGGCCGGCGTCGGCACGCAGCCGGCGATCCGGACGTCCGAGCCCAGGCTCGTCGCCCCCGCCGCGATCGCCGCGACGAACATGTCGCCGGAGCGACGGGTGTCCTGGCCGACGACGAGCCGGCCGCCCCTGCCGACGAGCCGGTGGGCCGTGGCCCGGCCGAGGGCGTATGCCAGCGTCGGCTTCAGCTCGACGTTCGCGACGCCCCGGATGCCATCGGTCCCGAAGAGGCGCGGCATCAGGGCGTGACCGACGGAGGCGCGCTGGGCGACGGCGCGGCACTCGTGATCGTGACCGTGACCGTCGACGGGTCGACGCTGTTCACCTTCAGCCCCGCCTGGACGTTCGGCACGGGCTGGAGCTCGTGGACGCCGGGCCCGAGACCGGCGACGTCCAGGGTGATCGTGAAGTTCGCCGGATCGATCCGGTCGAGATCCACGATGGGTCCGCCGAGGACCACCTGGACGCTCCCGGTCGAGAGCGCGTACTCGTAGCCGGACTGCCGTCCCGCGAGCACGAGCGCCGCCTCGAACGTCCGCGTGCCGGTGACCGGCCGGATCTCGACCGTGACGTGGACGGTCGTGACGTCGATGCCGACGACACCCGGCGGCAGCGCGAGCTTGACGTCGGCGCTGATCGTGCCCGTGGAGGTCCCGACGGGGATCGGCTCGGTGTCCGCCTTGGTCAGCGGCGACAGCGCCTGCGGGTCGCCCCGCACGGTGACCGTCGGCGGGTCCACGGTCACGGGGCCGAGCTCGTAGCCGCTCGGCGGCGTGCCGGTCACGTTCGGCTTGACGGGAAGGGACTTCGATTGGGCGTTCGAGAGGACCGTGATCTGGACGCGGACCGTCTTCGGGTTCACGTTCACGGGACGGAGCTCGTTGCCGAGGTTGTCCACCGGGATCAGCGGCACCTCGCGATCCACCGAGAGGCCATGCGGATCGATCGCGACATCTGCCTGGACGGCCACGACGTACTTCACGACCGAGTCCGGACCGGCGACGACGGCCGTCTCGGTGCTGAGCACCGGCGTCCCGACCTCCAGCCCCTCGGGCGGCGTGCCGGTGTCCACGGTGACCGGGACCGTGTACGAGGTGTACGGATCGAGCTCGACGTTCACGGAGCGAGGCTCGTAGTCGATCACGATGAATCGCGGGTCGACGGACGTGACGCTGACGGTCTGGATGCTCGATCCGGCCGACGGGTCGACGCCCGAGAGGTCCACGGTCGCGCGCCAGGTGTCCGGCGTCGGCCCCGCGCCGACGTCGCCGTTGACGATGTACCGGATCCGGGTGACCGGCGGCAGGTTGCCGAGCGGCACGGTGTTGGCCGGCACGTTCACAGGCTTGATCGGCACGGGGCTCGTGTAGTCGAACTGCGACTGCGAGACGACGAGCCCGGCGTACAGGAGGAACGAGAGCGCGAGCGCCGCGAGCTTCAGGGGCCAGTTGTGGACGACGAGTCCGATGACTCGCTTCACCGCGGCGCCCGGGCGGCCGTCGCGGCGTCGTCCTCGGCGACCGCCGCCGACGTGCCGTTCGAGCGGCTGCGGCCGACGAACCGGCTCAGGTCGGAGAGGCGATGCGCCCGTCCGCCGAGCTCCCGCGGCGACAGCCGCCGGCCGATCCGGCCGCGGCTGCGATCGGGTGCGAGGAGCGACCGGATGGCCTTCGCCAGCTGCGGCTCGCTCAGGTTGCGCACGATGCGGGCCCGCTCCACGAGGCTGACCTGGCTGTTCTCCTCCGAGACGACGATCACGACGGCGTC
>DATBGP010000272.1:0-9257 GCA_036557925.1 Candidatus Limnocylindrales bacterium
GTCATGAGCCTCATGCGCAAGATCGCGACGCGTCACGGTCTGATGCTGCTCATCCATGAGAAGCCGTTCGCGGGCATCAACGGGTCGGGCAAGCACAACAACTGGTCGATGGCCACCGACGACGGCGAGAACCTGCTCGACCCGGGCACGGACCCGCATGCGAATGCCCAGTTCCTGGCGTTCCTGATGGCGGTCATCCGGGGTGTCGATGTCCACGCCGACCTGCTGCGCGCGGGCATCGCGGACGCCGGCAACGACCATCGCCTGGGTGCCAATGAGGCTCCGCCCGCGATCATCTCCATCTTCCTGGGCTCGCAGCTCACGGACGTCGTGGAGCAGCTCGCCAAGGGCAGCGCCAAGGGCTCGCAGCGGGGTGGCTCGGTGACGCTGGGCGTCACGACGCTCCCCGCCCTGGACAAGGATGCGACGGACCGCAACCGGACATCTCCCTTCGCGTTCACCGGCAACAAGTTCGAGTTCCGCGCGGTCGGCTCGTCGGCGCCCATCTACTGGCCGCAGACGGTGCTCAACACGGCCGTGGCCGACTCGCTGTCGCAGCTCGCCGACGAGCTCGAGAAGCTGAAGACGGGCGATTTCGCGGGGCTGACGAAGATCCTGTCCGGGATCGTCAAGGACAACAAGCAGGTCCTCTTCGAGGGCAACGGCTACTCCGAGGAGTGGCACGCTGAGGCGAAGAAGCGCGGGCTGCCGAACAACCCCACGACCGTCGACGCGCTGCCGGCGCTCACGACGGCGAAGGCGAAGAAGCTGTTCAAGTCGTTCGGGGTGCTGTCGGAGCGCGAGCTCGCGTCGCGGGTCGACATCGCCTGGGAGCGCTACGTGAAGGTCTCGAACATCGAGGCCAGCACCGCGCTCGACATCGCCCGGACGATGATCCTGCCGGCGGCGGCTCGCTACCTGGCCGAGCTCTCGGCTGCAGGCACCTCCGGTGCGTCCCGCGGCGTGGCCGCGACGTGCGACAAGGTCGGTGGGCTCCTCGACACGCTCGTCGAGCGGATCGACGCGCTCGAGCACTCGCAGCACGCGGCGCACGACGCCGGCACGGTCGAGCGGGAGGCGAAGGCCTTCGTCGAAGACGTGATCCCGGCCCAGCACGCGCTCCGGGAGGCCGCCGACGAGCTCGAGACGGTGGTCTCCGACGACCTCTGGCCGCTGCCGAAGTACCGGGAGCTGCTGTTCCAGTACTGACCGCCCGAGCCCGCCGGTCGTCGACCGGCGGCCGCCCCTCCTGATCTCACGGGCGGGCACGAGGCGGGTCCGGATCTCCGGGCCCGCCTCGTTCGATTCCCGGCCAGGCGGGCGCCGTCATGCGGCTCCCGCCAGGCCGAGCGCCGCCCGCGCGACCTCGAGCAGCTCGTCCGGGTCGAACGGCTTCGTCAGGTAGCGGTCCGCCCCGGCTGCCTCACCAGCCACGCGGTCGTAGGCCTGGCCCCTCGCCATCAGCATCACGACCGTCGTGCCGTGCAGCTCCGGGTCGTCCTTGATCGATCGGCAGACCTCGAAGCCATTCCGTTCCGGCAGCATCACGTCGAGGAACACCAGCTCCGGGCGGTCACGCCGGATCGCGGCCAGCGCCAGCACCCCGTCGGCGGCCGTCCGGACCTCGACGGTCGCGTCCCCGAGCTCCTCGAGCGCCTGCGCGATCAGGAGCCGGATGTGCTGCTCGTCGTCGGCGATCAGGACGGTCGGCATCGAGACCTCGGAAGGGACGGATCGGCGGTCCGGCGCGCCACCGACCGAACGATGACCGGATCCACCCACCGCTGCAACGTCGCGACGGGTGCCCGGCGCAGCTGGCCCTCGTCGCTCACCCTGCGATCCGGCGACACCCCCCGGCGCGCAATCCGGCAGCATGGAGGCGATGGCCGTCGCCCCCGCCGCCACGACCCCGCCGGCCCCGGCGATGGTCCCGATCCACCCCGAACGCACGCTCTGGCTCCTGTCGATCGCGCACGCGGTCAACCACGCCCAGGCGGTCCTCCTGCCGCTCGTCTACCTCCAGATCCTGGGCGAGTTCCACGTGACGCTCGCCGACGTCGCCGCGCTGGCGGCAGTCGGCGCATTCGCGAGCGGGATCATCCAGCTGAGCTTCGCCAAGCTCACCCGGGTCGTCTCGCGTCGAACGCTGCTCGCCGGCGGCGGCGTCGTCTTCGGCGGTGGCTTCGCGGCCCAGGCGCTCGCCCCGAACTTCGCGACCTTCGCGACGCTCAATGTCGCCTCGCGCATGGGCGGCGCGCCCCAGCATCCGGTCGGAAACGGCCTGCTCGCGGAGCAGTTCCCCGAGGAGCGCCGCGGGTTCGCGATCAGCGCCCACATCAGCGGGGGCAACGTCGGAACGGTCGTCGTGGCCCTGGTCGGGGCGGGATTGATCGCGGCGCTCGGCTGGCGCTGGGTCGTGGTCCTGTTCGGCATCCCGGCGGTGATCGTCGCGCTGGCGATCCTCGTCCTCGTCCGGGAGAGCGGCGTCGACCGGCAGGCGGCGGTGGCCCACGGCAGCGTGCTCGACGCCTTCAAGACGGTCCTTCGCGACTCCGACCATCGCTGGATCTACCTCGCCTCGGTGCTGGGCGGCGGCGGCCGTGGGCTCGGCGTGGTCAACCTCTTCGCCCTGGCCTACCTGACGCTCGTCCTCGCCCTGCCGGAGGCGACGACGAACCTGATGTACGGCGCGCTCATCGTCCTCTCGGTCCCGATGCCGCTCGTGGCCGGCTGGCTGTCCGACCGGGTCGGGCGGCGGCCGGTGATCGTCGGCGTCTACCTGGGTGGTGCGATCGCCTTCGGGGTCTTCCTGCTCGCCGGCTCGTCGCTGGCCGGGCTCTGGCTCGGGATCCTGCTGATGGGCCTGTTCACGTTCGCAGAGTCGCCCCAGCTCCAGGCGCTCCTCGCGGACGTCGCCGAGCCGACGATCCGCGACACGTCGTTCGCGCTCTATTTCACGCTGGCGTTCGGGGTCGGCTCGCTCTGGACGTTCGTCTACGGCGAGATCATCGCCGCGTTCGGGAATGCCGCCGGCCTGCCGATCGTGTTCGTCCTGATGGCAGTGACGTTCGTCCTCGCGGCCCTGGCGGTGGTGCCGATCCACGAGCCGCGCCGGCGGTCCGGGGGCTCGTCGGGACCGGCGGAAACGGGTCCGTGACCCGGCCCGACGGATGGCCGGCGGCGGGGCGGGCCTCTGCTATCATGCGCAGGCCCTGCACAACGGGCATTCGGTCGGGGCGTGGCGCAGCTTGGTAGCGCGTATCGTTCGGGACGATAAGGTCGTGGGTTCAAATCCCGCCGCCCCGACCACTTCTCCGACCGGTGTCCGGTCGACGATCTCAGACGGCTCTCAGCGGCCGTCGCGACCCTGAGGCAGCATGCCCACACGCCGGACCAGCCCTCGTCGCGCGCTCACGCGGCCGACGACCCGACCCACCGTCGTCGGTGACGCCGCCGCGGACCCGCCGGCCGAGAACCAATTCCTCGCCTTCGGGCCGTGGATCGCGCTCCTCGCCCTCGCCGTGGCGATCGTCGCGGTCGGCCTCGTCTTCCTGAACCGCGGCCAGGACCTCTCCGCCTGCCGGTCGCAGGCCTGGAGCGCCATCCCCGACCAGGCCGATCTGCCGGCCGACTGGGCGCTGGGCTCCACGGACCAGAACGCCAACGGGATGACCATCTCGATCGTCGGCCCCGCGAGCTCGGACGACACCACCCAGCCGCCCACCGTCTACGCGAGCATCACCTGCTACGGCGACGTGGCCGCGACGGCGATGAGCCAGGGCCGCGACGCGGCCGAGGCGGCCGGCGCCGAGGTCACGGACCGGACGGGCGGCGGTGACGCCTACGACATCGACAACTCGGCGACGGGCTCCACGACGACGCTGTTCCGGGTCGGTTCGCTCATCGGCCAGGTCGCGGACGCGGGCACGGCCAGCCCGAACGACCTCGCGACGATCACCCGCGCCGTGGCGACGGCGATGGGCGACGAGACGGCCGCGGGCACTTCCGATGTCGCCGCCGCCAGTGACGAGCCGGCCGGCAGCGACGACCTCTCGGCCGACGGCTCGGCCGAGCCGTCGGCCTCCGCCGCGGCGCCGGAGCTCGAGGCGAAGCTGCCGAAGGAGATCGGCGGCACCCCACTCACGGTCCAGAGCACGACCGCCGACCAGGTCTTCGGCGACGACCCGAACTCGCGGGCCCTGAGCGCGCGGATCCGGGCGCTGGGCGGACAGGTCGCCGACGTCCAGGTCGCCCAGGCGTACGACGACGCGGGCGCGGTCGACGTCTCGATCATCGCGTTCCGGCTGCCGGGCAAGGACGGCACGAAGCTCCGCGACGCGGTCGTCGAGACGTGGCTGTCGGCGGACGCGGCCGGGGTGACGAAGACCGACGTGACCCTCGCCGGCAAGCCGTTCGAGAAGATCGACTACGGCGACCAGGGAACGGTCGAATACGTCTACACCGGCACCGACTACGTGATCGTCGTCGACACGTCCGATCCGGCGATCGCGACCGAGGTGGCCGGCAAGGTCTCGTAGCGCGGGCCGCCGCCGCCCGATGGCTCGGCACGATTTGGGCCGGCCACGCCCGGGGCTACTTCTTCTTCGGCGCCTTCTTCGGCTGCTTGGCCGGCATCGCCGCCGCGACCGCCAGCCCGCGCTCGACCCAGCCGGCGATCCGGGCGTCGTCGCCGACGTCGTCGGCCGGCACGGCCACGAATCCCTTCATCGACCGGCCCGGCATCGGCTCGAAGTCGTCCGCGCCGGCGGCCTTCGCTCCGTCCACCTCGTCCGCCGGCAGGCGGACGATCCACCGGTCGGCGAACAGGCTCGTCGCCATGTTCCCGCCGACGAACGCCGCCGGGTATCCGAACATCTGGCGCTGCTGCGCATCCGGGTAGCGGTCCAGGATCGCCCGGAAGCGGTCGACGAGCGCCGCTGGCGACTTCGGCATGGTCGGCATCTCGCGGTCCGGCATCGGAACCTCCTCAGATCGCGGCGATCGAGCGGATCTCGTGACGGGGCCCGAACGCCGGCGGCCGCGGCCCGCCGAGCTCCAGCAGTCGGATCACCCGGCCGCGCTGGCCCCGCCAGGGCTCCAGCAGCTGGAGCATCCGGGCATCGTCCGCCCGCGGTTCGCCCACCAGGGCGTAGGCGACGACGTTCGGCAGATGGAAGTCGCCGACGCTCACCGCATCCGGGTCGCCGAGCGCCCTCAGGGCCACCTCGGCCGCCGTCCACGGCCCGACCCCCGGCACCGTGCGGAGGCGACAATACGCCTCCTCGCGCGGCATCGTGACGATCTCCTCGAACCGGCTCGCCCGATCGGCGACGCGGCGGATGGCCTCGGCCCGTCGCCGCTCGACGCCGAGCGGATGGAATTCGTGGTAGGGCGCCGCTGCCAGCGCCGCGGGCTCCGGCAACAGGCGGAGCCCGAACGGGCCCGGGGCCGGCTCGCCCCAGCGGCGGACGATCGCCCGGAGCCCCCGCCACGCCTCCTTGCCCGTCACCTTCTGCTCGAGGATCGCCGGGACCAGGGCCTCGATGACGGCCCCGGACCGGCCGATCCGGACGCCGCGCAGCCGCCGGTCCAGGTCCCGGACGAGGGGATGGCGTCCGGGCTCGAAGCCGCCCCGGTCGTCCTCGACCCCGACGAATGCCGGGACCGAGCCGAGCGCGCGATCGGCGCCCGGCCCCCAGGCCTCGGCCGTGAGCCGGGTGCCGCACAGCTCGAGGCGGAGCGTGGCCGGGCCGTCGGGCGTCCGGGTCGCGCGGATCGCGGTGGAGCCCGCCAGCCGCATCATCGGATCGCCCGGTCCCCGGGCGTGGATGCCGATCGTCCGCCCGAGGTCGAGCGGGGCATCGAGCTGGAGCACGCGGGTCGGCATCCATCGAAGTCTCGCACGGCCGCGGATCGCCCGGGGGAGGTGCGTGGACGCGCCGATCGGCCGGGGTTGCAAGGCGCCCGCAACGGCGGTTCCCGGGACCGGCGGGCCCACGATCCCGCATTCGTTGATAGGGTCTTCGCAACGTGCGACGCCCCAGAGTCGTCGCGAGGCTGGCGCTCATCGCCGTCCTCGCCGCGGTCGCCGTTCCGGGATCCGTCGGATCCCAGGGCCTGAGCCCTGAACACCAGATCGACCCCGCCCTGTTCCGGGCGGTCGATGTCGCCTGGCTTGCCGGAACGACGACGACGACTCCGACCTTCGATCCTTCGTACCGGTCCGCCGGTGCCCTCACCGACGCCTCGACCCTGTTCGACCCGGCGCAGCCGCCGGCTGCCGATCGGCGGCCGGACGGCGCTGCGGTCCAACCCGACGCACCCGTCCAGGCCCGGGTCATCCCGCAGTGGAGGTTCGACGGGAACGTGTCCTGGTACGGCCCCGGGTTCTACGGGAAGCGAACGGCCTGCGGCTACGCGATGACCGAGTCGCTCCGCGGCGTGGCCCACCGAACGCTGCCGTGCGGCACCAAAGTGACGTTCCGGAATCCGGACAACGGTCGGACGGTCACCGCCCGGGTGATCGATCGCGGACCGTACGTCAGCGGCCGGACGTGGGACCTGACCGGCGGGCTCTGCAAGGCGTTGGGCCACTGCTACACCGGCTCCCTCTACTGGAAGCTCGCGTAGGCCGGCCCCCGACCGTTTCGAGGCGGCACGCCCTGCCCGCTGATCGCCCCGCGCGTCGAAGGAAGGGCCGAGAACCGACCAGCGGCACGCGCCCGGCCCGCACCCGAGGGACGATCGGCCCGCGGAGCGAGCCGGCCGTCGAAGGAAGAGCCTTGGACCGCGACCTGCTTCGACGCAACGCCCATTGAGCGGGCGATGATCGTCGTGACCCTCGTCGAGGTCCGCCGCGCTACCCTGAGGGCATGTGCCGAAGCATCAAGGTCCTTCGCCGTCCGGACGAGCCGGCGACGACCGGTGAGATCGAGGCGGCTGCCCGCCAGTTCGTCCGGAAGGTGAGCGGCTACCGCACGCCGTCGACCCGCAACAGCGTCGCCTTCGAGGCGGCGATCGCCGAGGTCGCCAGGGCCTCCCGGCAGCTCCTCGAGGACATCGGGGCGACCGTGGAGGAGGGTCCGGATCGCTGGAAGCCCGGGCCCGGCAGGACGCCCCGCCACGACCACCCACACCCGCATCCGCATCCCGACGCCGCTCCGGCCTGACGCCCGAGCCGAGGGCCAGGCCCGTGTCCGCCGTCCCCGTCCCGTCGCGCGCGCAGCGGCCGGACCCGGCCGCGCCCTGGTGGGTCCGGCCCGGCCTGGAGATCGTCGACGGCCGGCTGTCGATCGCCGGACGTGACGCGGAGGCTTTCGCCCGCGAGCACGGGACGCCGCTCTTCGTCTACGACCGTCGGCGCCTCACCGAGAACGCGCAGCGGCTGATCGCCGCGCTCGATCGCGCCGGCCTGCGGCATCGCGTCCGCTTCGCCCTGAAGGCCAACCCGGACCCGGAGGCGCTGACGGTCCTGCGACCGCTCGTCGGGATCGATGCCTGCTCGCCCGGCGAGGTCCTCCGGGCGCTCGAGTGCGGCTGGCGCGCCGAGGAGATCAGCTACACGGGGACGAACGTCTCCGATCGCGACCTCGACGTGATCCTCGTCCATCCCGTCCACCTGAACCTCGACGCGGTGAGCCAGATCGATCGCGTCGGCCGCCGGCTGGCGGCGGCGCCGCCCGAACGGCGCCGGATCGGCATCCGGGTCAACCCGGGCGCCGGTGCGGGCTACAACGAGCAGCTCGCCTACAGCGGCGCCCGGCCGACGAAGTTCGGGATCTACGAGGACCGCCTGGACGAGGCGCTCGAGACGGCTCGCCGGCATGACCTGACGATCGACACTGTCCACGTTCATGTCGGCTCCGGGTGGCTCGCCGAGGGCGTGCCCGGGTTCGAGGCCGCCGTGGCGCGCGTGGCCGCGATCGCCCGGCGCCTGCGGGACGAGGGCCATCCAATCGGCGAGGTCAACGTCGGCGGCGGGCTCGGGGTGCCAGCGCGCGCGGACGAGACGCCGATCGATCTCGATGCCTGGGCCGCCGCCATCCGGCGGGCTCTCGGCGATCTCGTCGACGACGGAGTCGTGGTCGGTTGCGAGCCCGGCGACTACCTCGCGAAGGACAGCGCGATCCTTCTCGGCGAGGTCGTGACCGTCGAGGAGCGGGCCGGGACGACGTTCGTCGGGCTCGACCTCGGCTGGAACGTCAACTGCTCGTACTTCATCTACCGCTACGCGCAGGAATTCGTCGCCTGCACTGCGCCCGACGCGCCACGGACCGAACGAGTCACGGTTGCCGGGCACATCAACGAGGCCGGCGACGTGTTTGCCGAGGACTACCCGCTGCCGCCGGTCCGCGAAGGCGACGTCCTCGCGCTGCTGAACGCCGGTGGCTACCACCAGGCGATGAGCTCGACGCACTGCCTGCGACCGCACGCTCCGGCGCTGTTCCTGGATCGCTGAGCGCGAGGCCGGGCCGGCTCCTCGCCTTGCTGTCGGTCCGGCCTCAGCGGCCGGCGAGGTTCCCCCAGGCGATCGATCGGTCCACGGTGAACCGGAGGACCGGCCGATCCTCGAGCCGGTGGGCGGCGTACTGCGGGTACTTGTCGCGGAGCGCGACGATGGCGACCGCATGCTCCTCGCGCTCGTGCGGCTCGGGCTCCAGCAGCTCGCCGCGGCCGTCGAGCCGGACCCAGGCGAGCTGCGACCAGTCCTCCGACCAGCGCTCCACGAGGAGGGTCGCCTCGGGCAGGACGAGCAGGTCCTGGACCCGGCCGAGCTCGTGCGGGTCGTCACTCCGCTTCGGCTTGTCGTCGAGCGGGCTGTAGATCCGGGGCCGGCCGTCGCGAGCGTCGGCGCCGACGACGTAGCAGATCGGCACGAGACGCGGCCGGCCGCTCGGGGATAGCGTGGCCAGGGTCGCGGTGCGGGCGTCGGCGACGAAGGCCCGTTGCTCCGCGGGGAGGATGTCGTCGCGCATCGACCGATGATGCATGCTCCGCGGATGAACCGCCGCGGAGCGCCGTCCCGATCGATGGCGGCGCTGGCGCTGATCGCCGCGAGCTGGGTGACCGCCTGTGCCGGAACCCCGACACCGGCCCCGTCGACAGCCTTGCCGGCGGATTCGGTCGCCGACATCGGCCGGCCGTGGCGCGAGATCCCGTACGACGTCGCGCCGGACGTGCTCCGGTCAGTCGAGGGCGCGTGCCGCGAGCAGTCGCCGGAGGACATCCCGGCCGGCTCGCCGCTGGCCCTCGTCGAC
>DATBGP010000273.1:0-9466 GCA_036557925.1 Candidatus Limnocylindrales bacterium
GGCTTCTTCGCGGCGGCCGGCGTTGTCTGGATCCTCGTCGCCCTGGTCGTCACGACCCGGGACCCGAAGGTCGATTCGGCAGCGGGGTACGTCGGGGCGCTGCTCATCGGGCTCGCGCTCGGGCTCACCATGATCCCGCTCTTCTGGCTGACCGTGTTCGGCCGGCACCGTCGGATCGCCTATCGTGGCGACTGGACGCGCGCCGTCCGGCGCGGCCTCTGGGTCGCGATCGTCGCCGCCGTGTTCGTGATCTTGCGTCTC
Source organism: Candidatus Limnocylindrales bacterium (assembly GCA_036557925.1). Taxonomy (GTDB): domain Bacteria; phylum Chloroflexota; class Limnocylindria; order Limnocylindrales; family CSP1-4; genus CF-46. The sequence goes on from DATBGP010000273.1 coordinate 262, forward strand.
CAGGGAGTCTTCCAGCTGCCCATCGCCCTCTTCATCGTCGCGCTCGTCGTCCTTGCCGAGGCGACGCTCTCCGTCGAGCGCTGAGCCACATCGACCGGGGGAGCGCCGCGCCAACCGCGCGCGGACCAACGGACCAGGAGCCTTCGTGACCGACCAGACCACCGTCCCTTCGCCGATCGACCTCGCCGATGCCGTCCCCGCCGAGCCCCATGCCGACGTCAAGAGGCGGCTTGCCGCGGCGGTGATCGCCGCCCGCGAGGAGGTCCTCGGCCTCTCGCACCGGATCCACGCCGACCCCGAGACCGCGTTCAACGAGCACCATGCCGCGGCCTGGATCGCCGAGACCCTTCGCGGTCACGGCTTCGCGGTCGAGCATCCGGCCGGGTCGCTCGCGACCGCGATCCGGGCGACGTACCGGGGTCGGCGCGCCGCCGGCGGCGAAGGGCAGGAGGCCGGCCCGCGGCTCGCGATCCTCGCGGAGTACGACGCGCTGCCCGGGCTCGGCCACGGATGCGGCCACAACACGATGGCGGCGAGCGGCGTGGGCGCGGCGATCGCGCTGGCGGCCATCGCCGACGAGCTGCCCGGCGAGATCGTCTTCCTCGGCACGCCGGCCGAGGAGCACGGCAGCGGCAAGGCGACGATGATCCGGGACGGCCTGTTCGACGGCGTGGACGCCGCCCTGATGTTCCATCCGTGCGACCGGAACCACGTCGCCTCGGAGCCGATGGCCTCGGAGGACGTCGAGATCGTCTTCCACGGGCTCCAGGCCCACGCCGCATCCGATCCGTGGCGGGGGAAGAACGCCCTCGACGCGATGGTCCTGCTGTTCGCCTCGGTCGGGCTCTGGCGCCAGCAGCTCCGGCCCGACGCTCGGGTCCACGGGATCATCCAGGAGGGTGGCACCGCGGCGAACATCATCCCGGAGCGCACGCGCGCCTGGTTCATGCTGCGCGGCACCGACCAGGCCGCCTACGAGGAGATGAAGCCGCGGTTCCGGTCCCTCGTCGAGGCGGCCGCGCTCGCCACCGACACGACCTTCGACCTCACGTTCAGCGGCGGCTCGATGACGATGAAGCAGAACCTGACGCTCGAGGCCCGCTGGGTCGCGAACGCCGAGGCATACGGCATCGTCGACCAGGGCCCGGACCCGAACTCCGGCAGCACCGACATGGGCAACGTCAGCTGGGTCTGCCCGACGATCCACCCGGAGCTGTCGATCGCCCCGGAGGGAACGCCGGGCCACTCGATCCGCTTCCGGGACGCGGCGGCCGGGCCCGTCGCCGATCGGACCACGCTCCTTGCGGCGGTCCTCGTCGGCCAGACGGCGGTCGAGCTCTTCCTGGACCCCGAGCTGGTGGCGGCGGCCTGGGACGACTTCCGGGCCGGCGGCTGACGTCGTGACCGGCCGCTGTTCCCCGGACCGGGACTCAGGGCCCGTCCCGGCGACGACCGCCGGTCAGGTCTTCGCGGTCGCCGAGATCCGGTACACCCCGCCTCCGCCAAGGTCGGTGACGTAGAGCTCGCCCGCCTCGTCGCGGCCGAACGAGCTGATCGACAGATGCGGGCTGGCCGTGTCCGACCGGACGAGCGTCGGGACGGCCGGCGAGGCCGCCGTCGCCGAGACCACCCAGATCCGCCCGGAGCAGTAGTCGCCGAAGACATATCCGCCGACGAGCACCGGTGATCCAGCCCCGCGGTAGACATCGCCGCCCGTCACCGAGCAGTTGCCGGCGCCGGCGCTCGCGTGCGGATAGGCAGCGAGGGGCATGACCTTGCCGCTCGCGGAACAGCCCAGGGACGGTTTGAAGCACGCGCGTCCCTCGAGCGCCGCCCAGCCGTAGTTCGCGCCGCGCCCGGCGGTGCTGCCCGACTTCGGCGACCGGTCGATCTCCTCCCACGCGCCCTGGCCGACGTCGCCGATCCAGAGCGCGCCCGTCGCCGTGTCGAACGACCAGCGCCAGGGGTTCCGCAGGCCGCGCGACCAGATGAGGTCGTTGCCCAGCCGGCCCACGTAGGGGTTGTCCCGCGGGATCACGTAGTGGGTGTGGCTGGTGCCGTGGTGGACGTCGATCCGGAGCATCTTCCCGAGCAGCGACGAGATGTTCATCGCCCGGTTCTGCGGGTCGCCGGCACTGCCCCCGTCGCCCATTCCGATGTACAGGTAGCCGTCCGGCCCGAACCCGATGTTCCCGCCGTTGTGGTTGGCGTACGGCTGGGCGATCGTCAGGATCCGGACGCCGGTCGACCGGATCGCGACGTTCGGGTTGGCCCCGATCGTGTAGCGGCTGATCGCGGTGTTGCCGTTGACGTCGGTGAAGTTCACGTAGATGTACGGGTACGTTGGGAACTTCGGATCGAAGGCGAGGCTGAGAAGCCCGCGCTCGCCGCCGCTCGTGATCGCGCCGCGGAGGTCGAGGAGGGGCGTGGACAGGACGACGCCGCTCTGGATGACCCGGATCGCCCCCGCCTGCTCGACCACGAAGAGCCGGTTGCTGCCGTCGTGGGCGTTCGTCACGAGGAGCGGCGCCGCGAACCCGCCCTTGAACAGGGTCAGGTTCAGGGCCACCTTCGAGGGATCGAACGCATCGGTCGTCGCGGGGAGAGACGTGGCGGGCTGTCGGGCGACGGCTGCGACGACCTCCGCGCCGCCGGACGCGAGCCTGTCGACCTGGGTCCCGGGGCGGAGCTCGGCCGCGTTGATCGTCATGGCGGCGAGGGTGGCGGCGACGACCACGGCCATGGTCGTGCGCGCGAGGCGGCGTGACGGTCGGATCACGGTCGAACCTCCGGCGAGGGTGGCCTTCCTCGGCCCCCGGTTGCGCTCCATGTCCCGTGCGCGCGACCATCGTCCCACGTCGAGTCGGGTGTTGTCCGTGGCCTCTTCGGCTGGTCCCTACGACCCGCTCGCCGGCCGGAACGTCCGCAGGCCGGTGCTAGGATGGCGCCGGCGCGCCCCGCTGGACGCTCGTGGCGAACCGGCGGCGCCCCGTGCGAGACCACGAACTCCGCTCGATCGGCGATCGAGCGTCGTGCGTCCCGGAGGAGCATGTGGCCCAGCGCCCCGACCGCCGCGCACCCGATGACGCCACGCCCGGCGACGTCCGGCCGGCCGCCGCGGGAGACGCGAGCCAGCTCGCCGACGCTGGCGGACTCGCCGACCCGAGGGGTCCCGTCGACTTCGCCCGCCTGAACGGCTGGGACCGCGACTGGGAGGTCTACGACGACTATGACCTCCCGACCTACGTCGGCCCGACGACGTTCATGAACCTGCCCTGGATCACCGACCCCGCGGAGCTCCGTGAGCGCAACGTCGACGTCGCGATCGTCGGCGCGCCGTTCGACGACGCCGTGAGCCACCGGCCGGGCGCCCGCTTCGGCCCGCGGGCGATCCGCGAGGCGCAGTACACGTCCGGCTCGATCCACTCGCTCCAGCTCGGGATCGAGCCGTTCGAGCACCTGACCGTCGTCGACGCCGGCGACGCGAACATCGTCCCGGCCTGGATCGAGCGCGCCCACGCGCTGATCCACCGGAAGGTTCGCGAGGTCGCCGAGACCGGCGCCATCCCGATCGTCCTTGGCGGCGACCACTCGATCACCTGGCCGAGCGCGACGGCGATCGCCGAGGTCCACCGACCCGGCAGCATCGGGATCGTCCACTTCGACGCCCACGCCGACACCGCGAACGACGACTGGGGCGTCCTCGCCGGGCACGGCACGCCGATGCGGCGGCTCATCGAGTCCGGTGCCGTCGCCGGCCGGAACTTCGTCCAGGTGGGGCTTCGCGGCTACTGGCCGCCGATCGAGACGTTCGAGTGGATGCAGGACCACGGCCTCCGCTACCACTTCATGACCGAGGTCGAGGAGCGCGGCGCCGAGGCGGTGATCGACGACGCGATCGCCGAGGCCCTCGACGGCCCCGACGCGATCTACCTGAGCCTCGACATCGACGTCGTGGACCCCGGCCTCGCACCCGGCACCGGAACGCCCGAGCCGGGCGGCTTCCTCAGCCGCGAGCTGCTCCGGGCCATCCGCCGCGTGGTCGGCCAGGTGGAGCTCGCCGCGATGGACATCGTCGAGGTCTCGCCGCCGTACGACCACGCCGAGACGACCGCCATGATCGCGAACCGGGCCGCTCTCGAGGCGATCAGCGCCCTGGCGGTGAAAGCCCGCGACGGCCGAACGATCCGCCGCCGGCCGCGTGCCTGAGCCGTCGGCGGAGGCTCGCGCCCTCGCCCGCCTGTACGACGTCGACCTGCTCGACGACCCCGGCGACGGGGACCTCTATCTCGCCCTCGCGCTCCGGACCGGCGGCCCGATCCTCGAGCTCGGCGGCGGCACGGGGCGTCTCGCCGTCCCGCTGGCCGAGGCCGGCCACGACGTCACCGTGGTCGACCTGGACCCCGCGATGCTCGAACGGGCCGCGGCGCGACGGGACGAGATGCCCGGGGCGGCCGCGGGCGAGATCGAGCTGATCGAGGCCGACCTGCTCGACCTGCGCCTGCCGGGCGCCGGCTCGTTCAGCCTCGCGTTCATCGCGCTGAACACGCTCTTCCTTCTCGCCACCCGCGAGCGGCAGCGGGCCGCCGTCCGCGTCCTGGCGGACCACCTGGCCCCGGGCGGCCTCGCCGTGGTCGACGTCTGGCTCCCCGAGACCGAGGACCTGGCCCGCTTCGACGGCCGGCTCATGCTCGAATACGACCGGGCCGATCCCGAGACGGGCTTCACCGTCACGAAGCTCGCCGCCGCGCGCCATGACCCGACGACGGGCGTCGTCGACCTCACGTCGATCTTCGAGGAGGGCCGAGCCGGCGAGCCGGCGACCCGCTGGATCCGCCGTGACGCGCTCCGCCTCGTCGGCGCAGACGAGCTCCGGGCGATGGCCGAGGACGCCGGCCTGGAGATCGAGATGATCGCCGGCAGCTACGACCTCGACCCGCTGCGGCCCGGCAGCGACCGCGCGGTGCTCGTCGCTCGGCGTCCCTGACGCCCCCGGCCGGCCTCGAGACCCCTTCCGGACCGGGACTTCCGGGCCCCCGTTCGGGCCCGATCGGCTTGCTACACTCGCCGGCGATGGCATCGAGCGACCAGACGCGCCTGCTCCTCGTCGAGGACGTCCCGCAGGTCGCGCAGTACATCCGCGGCCTCCTCAACGCCCAGCAGTCGGTGAAGCTGCTCGACGTGCTGACGGACGGCTCCAAGGTGTTGCAGCAGATCCAGCAGCTCCGCCCGGACGTCGTCCTGGTCGACGCCCTCCTCCAGGGCCGGGTGAAGGGGCCCCAGCTCGCCCGCCAGATCGCGGAGGCCGGCTACGGCGTCCCGGTCATCGCGCTGACCGTGCCGCAGAACCCGGTCGAGGTCGACCACGCCGCGGGGATCCACGGCGTGCTCTCGATGCCGTTCTCCGGGTTCGACCTGATGAACCGCATCGCCCACGTCCGCAAGGAGTTCGCGGTCCTCTCGACGACGGGCTCGTCACGGATCTACTCCGTGTTCGCCCCGAAGGGCGGCGTCGGCAAGACGACGATCGCGTTCAACCTCGCGGTCGCCCTCGCCCAGCAGGAGCAGCGGACCGTCCTGATCGACGGCAGCCTCCAGTTCGGCGACCTCCGGGCGCTGTTGAAAGTCCCGGTCGACGCGCCCTCGATCCTCGACCTCCCGACCGACCGCGTATCCGAGTCGGACCTGGCCGACGTCCTCTGGCGGGACCCGTCCGGGATCGACATCCTCCTCGCCCCGCCGCGCGTCGAGATGGCCGAGATGGTCACGGCCCGCGACATCGACAAGATCATGTCGCTGCTCCGCCGGGTCTACGGCGCGATCGTCATCGACATGTCGTCGGCGCTGAACGACATCAACCTGTCGTTCCTCGACCTCTCGGACACGATCGTCGAGATCGTCACCTACGACTCCACGACGATCCACAACACGATGGCGGCCGCCGACGCCTTCCGGATGATCGGCTACCCGGCGTCGAAGGTCCGCTATCTCGTCAACCGCTCGGACTCGTCCGGCGGGATCGAGCCGGGCGACCTCGAGCAGGCGCTGGGCCGGGTGCCGGAGCACCGGGTCGTGAGCGACGGCATGCTCGTGGTCCAGTCGAACAACGAGGGCGTGCCCTTCGTCCTCGCGAACCCGGTCGCACCGATCAGCCAGGACGTCCAGCGGGTCGCGTCCGAGCTCCTGGCGGCGAGCGGCGTCGCCCGTCCGGCGGCGGCGGCCGGCCGGCGCTAGCGGCCGGCGTGTCGGATCCACGGCCGATCGGGGTCTTCGACTCGGGCGTCGGCGGGCTGACGGTCCTCCGCGAGATCCTCCGGCGCTCCCCGCGCGAATCCACGATCTATCTCGGCGACAACCTCCGCGCGCCGTATGGCGTCCGGCCCGATGACGAGGTCCGGGCCTTCTCGATCGAGTCCCTCGACGAGCTCGCCGCCCGCGACGTGAAGGCGATCGTCGTCGCCTGCAACACCTCGACGGCGGTGGCGCTCGGCGACTTCCGGCGGCGCTACGACCTGCCGATCCTCGGCGTCGTCCGGCCCGGGGCTGTGACCGCGGCGCTCACGACCCGCAACCGGCGCGTCGGGGTGATCGCGACGCCGGCCACGGTCCGCTCCCATGCCTACTTCAACGCGATCAAGGACGAGAACCCGGCCGTCGAGGTGTACGAGCACGCGACTCCGGCGTTCGTGCCCCTGGTGGAAGCCGGGCGGCTGAGTGGCGAGGACGTCGAGCGGATCGTCGGCGACTCGCTCGCGCCGCTGCTGGGGACGCGCGACGAGGCCGGCGAGTTCGTCTTCCCGCTGCCCGCCTCCGCCCGGATCGACACCCTGCTCCTGGGCTGCACCCACTACCCGCTGCTCCAGCCGATCATCGAGGCGATCGCCGGCGACGGCGTCGCGATCGTCGACTCGGCGACCGCGACCGCTTCGGCCCTCGTGGAGCTGCTCGCGATCAACGGGCTCGAGGCGCCGGAGGACGGCGACATGGGACCCGTCCACGGCCAGCTGACGACGGGCGACGTCGAGGCCTTCCGATCGGTCGCGGAGCGGATCTTCGGCGAGGCCTTCCCCGACGTCGCGTCGGTCGAGCTGGCGTCGGCGCCACGACCGGCCCTGACGTGACACGATGTCCGGCATGAGCCAGCAGCGTCGATCCACGGCCGGCAACCGGCCGCAGTGGCGGGAGGACCGGGTCTGGCAGGCGGGGTTCCTCGTCGGCTCGGCGATCGGGGCTGCCGCGACGGTCCTGGGCCGGCGGGCCGAACGGGCCGCCCGGCAAGGCCTCGTCGACTGGCCGGCCGCCGAGCGGGTCGCCATCGCCCGCCTCCGTGCCACGCCGGGCTCCCTGACGCCCGCCGAGCTCCGCGCGACCGAGCCGCTGTACGCGGCGGCCATGGAGCGGATCGTGCCCCGCCTGTCGGCCGCGCTCGGCACGGAGCTCCCGGGGGTCGTCGAGCGGTCGGCGGTCGTCGACCGGGCCGGCTGGGTCCACGCCAACGTCGCGACCTTCGCCCAGCTGATCGGCCAGCTCGAGACCGAGCTGCTCGACCAGGTGATGCCCGTCGGCGGCGGTCTCGCGAAGGCGACGATGGCCCTCACGAACCGCTGGATCACGACCCGCCAGCTCGGCTACCTCCTCGGGTTCATGGGCGCGAAGGTCCTCGGCCAGTACGACCTCGCCCTCCTGACCGCCGAGGCGCAGCCGGGGAAGCTCCTCTTCGTCGAGGAGAACATCCGCCAGACCGCCAAGGTCCTCGACGTCCCCCTCGAGCCGTTCCGGACCTGGATCGCCCTCCACGAGACGACCCACGCGTTCGAGTTCGAGGCGCATCCGTGGCTCCGGCCCTACCTCGCCGAGCGGCTCGAGCGCCAGCTCCGGCTGTTCGGCCGCGAGGCGAGCGGGCTCGGCCGCGAGGCGATGCGGAGCCTCGGCCGGGCGATCCGGGGCGAGAACGATGGCGCCGAGCACTGGCTCGAGCGGCTGATGACCGACGAGCAGCGGCGCCTCTTCCGCGAGACGCAGGCGGTGATGAGCCTGCTGGAGGGCTTCAGCGACTACGTGATGGACGAGGTCGGCCGGGATCTCGTGCCGGGCGTCGAGCGGATCAGCGCGAAGTTCCACGAGCGCCGGCAGGCGAAGAAGTCGCCGTTCGAGCGCGCGGTCATGCGGCTCACCGGCATGGACGTGAAGATGGAGCAGTACCGGAAGGGCGAGCTGTTCGTCGCCGCGATCGCGAGCGCCGGCGGCCCCGCGGCGCTGAACCGGCTGTGGTCCGGCCCGGATGCCCTGCCGCGACCCGGCGAGATCGACGATCCGAAGGCGTGGATCGCCCGGATGGGGGCGTCGGCGACCGCGTGACGGCCGACGACCTCGGGGCCGCGCCTGACGGGCTCCGCCGGACGGCAGGACCCGGCTCCGGACCGGGCGGCGCTCCCACGGCGATCGCGCTCTCGCCGATCCTGTCCGCGCGCTATCGCGCCCAGGACCTCGAGCGGATCCGCGCGGCCGCGCCCGGCGCCCGGATCGTGACGCTGTCGCGCGAGGGGCTGACCGACGAGCCGGTCGAGGACGTGGAGGTCCTGCTCCGCGGCTGGCTGTCCGCCGATGCGTTCGACCGGCTGCTCGCCCGGGCCCCGCGCCTGACCTGGGTCCACTCGGCATCGGCGGGCGTCGAACGGGCGCTGACCCCGGCGGCCCGCGACCGAGACCTCGTGATCACGAACGCGCGAGGCGTCTTCTCGCGGCCGATCGCCGAGTACGTGCTGATGATGATCCTCGCGGTCAGCCGCCGGCTCCCCGGGCTGCTGGAGCTCCAGCGGGAGCGGACGTGGCAGCCGCTCGAGGGCGTCGAGCTGCGCGACGTGACCGTGGGGATCGTCGGCCTCGGGTCGATCGGGCGGGCGGTCGGCGCGCTCGCGACGGCCTTCGGCTGCCGGGTCGTCGCGGTCCGGCGGCGCTCCGACGAAGGCACCCGGCCCACCGACGGCGACGAGGACGGCCGCTCGTTCGGCGAGGTGATGCTCGATCGCGTCGGCGGCCCCGAGTCCCTGCCCGAGCTCCTCGGCGAGTCGGACTTCGTGGTCCTCGCCGCGCCGCTCACCCCGGAGACGCAGAACATGATCGATGCCGACGCCCTCGCGGCGATGAAGCCCGCCGCCTGGCTGATCAACATCGCCCGCGGCGCGCTCGTCGACGACCGGGCACT
>DATBGP010000274.1:0-2637 GCA_036557925.1 Candidatus Limnocylindrales bacterium
ATGCCGGGGCGGCGCGCGATCAGCTCGAGCGGCTGGACGACACGTTCCGGCTGGCCAACATCGCCGACACCCAGGCCCGGATCGCCCTGGCCCGCGGGGATCTCGCCACGGCCGAGCATGCCGCCTCGGATGCCGCTCGCCTCGCGGAGTCCGTCTCGAACACGAAGGGCGCGGTGGACGCGCTCCTCACCGTCGCCCGCGCGGCCCGACGGCAGGGCCGGACCGCCGACGCCGTCGCCGCCCTCGGACGCGCCGAGTCCCTCGCCGCGGGAGCGCCGCCGGCGCGTCTGCGCCAGGTCCTCACGGAGTGGAGCGAGATCGCCGCCGAGGCGGGCGACCATGCCGCGGCCTATGAGCTCACGAGGCGGGCGCTGGCCCTCGGCTGACTGTCCTCGGGCCCCGGCCGACCCTCCGTCAGGTCTCCGCCCGGCGTTCACATCCGCTCCACACTCTCCCGCGAGGATCGCTCCAGCGCCTCACCCGAACGGTCGGGTGGCCCATCGCAACGGAGCATCCATTCGCATGAACGGTCGAACGATCGCCCAGATCCTGCTCGTCATCGTCCTCGCCGTCGGCGCGGTCGCCCTCGGCGTCGGCGCCTACAACGCCGGCGTGACCGCCGGCCTCGCCCAGAGCGGCACGGTCACCGTGGCGCCCGGCGCCTACGCCGTCGCCCCGTACGCGGGCTGGGGCTGGGGCCACTTCTGGTTCTTCCCCTTCGGCTTCCTCGGCGGCCTGCTGTTCCTGTTCCTGCTCTTCGGCCTGATCCGGGCGGCGTTCGGCCACCGGCGCGGCTGGGGCGGCTACGGCCGCGGCTGGTATGGGCCCGGCTACGGGCCCGGGTACGGGCCCGGCCCCGGCTTCAACGGCGACCGGGACGCCTGGGAAGCCCGCGCTCGCGAGGCGCACGACGCCTGGCATCGCGCCCATCCCGACCAGCCCGGATCCAGCGGCCCGGCGGGTTCCGTCGGCCAGCCGGGCTCGGGCGGATCGACCGGCGCCGGCAGCGCCCCCTGACCCACAGGTCCCCTCCCTCCCCCTCCATCGGCGCCGGGTCCCGGACCGGGACCCGGCGCCTCCTCGTCCCTAGGATGTCGTCATGAAATCGATCCTCGTGGTCGACGACGAGCCGCGGATCGCCGACCTGGCCCGCGACTACCTCGAGCACGCGGGGTTCGGCGTCCGGATCGCGGCGACTGGCGAGGCCGCCCTCCAGTCGATCCGCCGCGATCGCCCCGATCTCGTCGTCCTGGACCTCGGCCTGCCGGGCATCGACGGGCTCGACGTGACCCGCACGATCCGGCGCGACTCGAACCTGCCGGTGATCATGCTCACGGCCCGCGACGACGAGCTCGACAAGCTGCTGGGCCTGGAGCTCGGCGCCGACGACTACCTGACGAAGCCGTTCAGCCCGCGGGAGCTCGTGGCCAGGGTGCGTGCCGTCCTCCGGCGCGTCGACGCGAGCGCCGACCCCGACGCCGACGAGGTCATCCGGGCCGGCGACCTGACGCTCGACGTCCCGCGGATGCGGACCGAGCTCGGCGGCCGGACGATCGACCTCACCCCGACCGAGTTCACGCTCCTCGCCGCCCTCGCCCGGCAGCCGGGCCGGATCTTCACCCGCTCGCAGCTGCTCGACGCGGTTCACGGGGTGGCCTTCGAGTCGTATGAGCGGGCGATCGACACCCATATCAAGAACATCCGCCGGAAGCTCGAGCCCGATCCGCGCCGGCCGACCCACCTCCTCACGGTCTACGGCGTCGGCTATCGGTTCACGGACGAGCGCCCGTGACGCAGCCACCCGGGCCGGCTCCCTCGGATTCGGACCCGGCATCCCCGGGACCGTCGGGGTCGGGATGGTCGGCACCGGGCCCGTCCGGCCCCCCGGCGGCCGAGCCCGGACCGCTCGGGCCGGTGCCGCCGCCGACCGGCGTCCGCCCGGCCTCGCGGCAGGAGGCCCAGCAGCTCCGCGCGATGCAGCGGCGCTGGCGGATGTTTCAGCAGCGCGAGGTCCAGCGATATCGTCGCGACGCGCGGCCCGGTGGCTGGAGTCCCCCGTGGGCGACGCCGACGCCGGCCGAACCGCCGGGATGGTGGCCCGCCGGCGAGGCGTGGCCGCCCGTCCAGCACGAGCGCCCGTGGCGCGGCTTCGGCTGCCTCTTCGGACTCCTGTTCGTGACGGGAATCCTCGGCGTCATCGCCCTCGCGACGCGGTTTGTCGGCGAGATCCTCGACGCGCCCGGCCCCGGCGGCACGGTCATCCGGCTGGCGGCGCTGCTCATGCTCGTGGCCATCCTTGCCGGGATCATCCGGGGCGGTCTCGCCATCCGGAGGACCGGCACCGTCCTCGACGACCTGGTCCACCAGGCGGCGCGCGTGGAGGCGGGCGATTACACCGCGCGGGTCGAAAGCCCGGAACGGACCCCCGACCCGGTGGCCGATCTGACCCGGGGCTTCAACACGATGGCCGCCCGCCTCGAGGCCGACGAGGCCCAGCGCCGGAGCCTCCTCGCCGACGTGACCCACGAGCTGCGGACGCCGCTCGCCGTGGTCCAGGGCAACGTCGAGGCGATCCTCGACGGGATCCACCCCGCCGACGAGGCCCACCTCGGCGCGATCCTGGAGGAGACGAAGGTC
>DATBGP010000275.1:0-4802 GCA_036557925.1 Candidatus Limnocylindrales bacterium
CTCGACGAGGCCGGCGTAGGCCTCCCGCGCGGTGTCGCGGTCGTCGAGCTGCTTCGCCTCGTCCGGGCTCACCACCCACCGCCGGAACACCTCATCGGCCGTTCGCGAATGGCCGCGCTCGTCGAGCAGGTCGAGGAGACGTCGCCAGTCGGCCGGCCCGCTCACCGGCTCGGGCGCGCCGGCGCCGACATAGGCGATCTGGTGGTCCTGCGCGGCCCGCAGGACGTCGCGCATCCCGTCCGGGCCCACCTCGGCCGTGATCGACCGGACGACCGTCCAGGCGGCGTCGTAGCCGTACTGCTCGCGGGCGTCGGTCTCGTCGTCGGCGATCCGGCCCGGGAACTCCCAGTCATTCAGCGGGACCGCGGCGCGATCGGTCGGGCTGACGTCGCCGGGCGACCAGTCGCCCAGCGCGAGGGTCGAGAGCGTGCGCGACGCGAACGTGTCGGCGAAGCCCTCGTTGATCCAGCGGCCGTCGAACAGATCGCCGTTGAACCAGGCATGCGACGACTCGTGGAGGGTGGTGAGGTCGTCCAGGTCCTCGCTGATCTCGATCCGGTTCTCGCCTTCGAAGAAGATGCCGGCGTAGCCCTCGAGGAGCGGCGTGTGGACCTCGAAGACGTCGAGGTCACCGGAAACCGGCCACGCGAGGCCGATCTCGTCGACGAGCTCCGGCAGCCCCTTCGTCAGGAGCTCGGTCACCTGCCGCTTCCAGGTCGGGTCGTCGGGCCAGGCGTGGACGACGAGATGCTCACCGCCGTCGAGGTCGATCCGGGCGTTCGTCAGCGCCGACGCGCGGTCGGCGTTCACCGTCGCGTACCAGGTGGGGACGTCCTGGATGCCCGTCGCGCTGAAGACCGTCGAGGAGCCGGCCGTGGAGCGCGTGACGTCGGAGCCGGTGGTCTCGGTCTCGAAGCCCGCCGGGACGACGATGCGCACGGACCCGGTGTCGCCGAACGCCCACGCGGTGAATGTCGCGAACGCGGGCCCCACCCGGACCTCGCTCTCGGACCGTGGCGCGCCGCCCGGCAGGTCGAACGTCACGTGGATCTTCGCGGCCTGGTTGTAGAAGAGCGAGTCGCGGAAGCGGATCTCGAGCTCGTTGAAGCCGTCGCGGGGTCGCTTCGTCGTGGGCAGTGACGACCCGCCGGACGTCGCCTTGATCGCGGCGGCCTCGGGTTGGATGCCGAGCCGGAACGTGTCGTAGAAGTACTTCGTCACGACCCCGCCCGAGACGAGGTTCGGCTTCTGGTTGCGGGCCGTGACGTCGACGACGACCCGGACGACGTCCCGCGCCGGGACCAGGGTGTAGGTCGTCGCCGTGGTGATCGACAGGTCCTCGGCGGCCGCGAGGACCGTGCCCGCGGAGGCCGGCGCGAGCCCGGCGACCAGCGCGAGGATGGTCGCGACGAGGACGGGCCAGACGACGAGACGCAGGCCGCGTGCGCGCCGGGCGCGAGCTCGGGACATCGTCGCGGCCGTCATCGGGTTCGAGCCGGAGCGATCACGGCGCCAGTGTTCCACCAGTGGGTCGTTCCTGCGAGGGTCGGCAAGGGGTCGGTTCGGCCGGACGACGGGGACAGCGACCGGTCAGCGGGCGCGGCCGGACGGCTCGGCGTGAGCCATGAGCACGCGCCGGCGACGACGCCGACCGCGATCCCGGAGCCAGCGGAACGTCAGCCAGGCGCCGAGGAGCAGGGCCGCGAGCGACCCGACGACCGCGAGCACTCGGTTCCGGCCGACCGTCGCGGCGGATGCCCACGTGAGCTTCGCGAACGCGCTGTCCCGGACGGTGGCCTCGAGGTCGCCGCTCGCGAACGAGCCGGCCGCCTGCGCGAGCGAGGCGTCCGGGCTCGCGTTCCACAGGCCGATGCGCTCCAGGACGTCGGTCTGGCCGGTGCGCGCGCCCGCTGCATCCCGGTACGCGGCGATGGCCGCGAGCTCGGCATCGGCTTCGGCGGATGCGGCCGCGAAGCCCCGCGGCCCCTCGAAGTCCGTCCGCATGGTCGTGGGCACGGTCAGGCCGGCGGCCGTCGCCGCCATCGTGACGGCGTCGCGGTCGTCGAGCGCGTGCGAGGCCGCGTCCAGGAGCTCGGTCGCCTGGTCGTACTGCCAGACCCGGAGCACGTCCCGGACGACCCGCGGCAGGCGCCAGTCGCCGGCCCGGGCCGAGACCGCCTCGTATCGCTCCCGGGCCGCGGCCCGATCGGCCAGCAGGCCGGCCTCGGCCGGCCGGACCACCCAGGCCGTCCAGAGATCTCGATAGTCGCCGCCCGTCTGCTCCTCGAGCACGTCGAGGAGGCCCCGCCAGTCAGGCGGCGTGCCGTCGCCCCGCTCCAGGTCGGCGCCCGATGCGCTCGGCTGGTAGGAAGCCCGCTGGTCGGCGATCGCCCGCCAGACGGACTGGAGCCCGGCCGGCGTGGCTCGCTCGGCCGCCAGCGACGCGAGACGAAGCGCGGCGGCGTACTCGGCGTCCTCCGCCGGGGTCGCGCCGGTCTCGGGCGTGGCCGGCGCCCAGGCATTGAGCGGGACCCGGAGCTTCTCGAGCGCCGCCGTCAGGGCATCCCCGACGACCTGCTTCTCGCCGATCGCCCTGGCGGCCCGCAGCGCGTACCACGAGGCGAAGCCCTCGTTGGCCCAGCGGTCGGCGAGGAGGCCGCCGTCGAACCAGGCGTGGGCGGCCTCGTGGAGCACGACGAACGAGTCGGCGTAGTAGGCGATCTCGATCGTGCCGTCGCCCGGGCTGTAGCGGCCCGAGAACCCGCTCGTGTTGCGGCTGATCGCCTCCTGGACGACGAGCTGCCGGTCGACCCGCCACGGCAGGCCGATGTCCTTCGCGAGCGCCGGCAGGCCCTTCGCGAGGAGCCCGCCGACCCGCTTCGTCCAGGCCGGGTCGTCGGGCCACGAGCGGATCGTCACCGGAACCGTCTCCGTGCCGATCGCGACCCGGATCGTCGATTCCTTGTACGCGCTCGGCCGATCGGCGGAGAAGGAGGCGATGTACGAGAGGGGGTTCGCGAGGCGACCGGTCGAGAAGACGGTGTTGCCGGCGGCGTCCCGGGACTTCGTCAGGCCGGTGCCGCTCGGCAGGACGGTGAAGCCGGTCGGGAAGATCACCGTGACGCTGCCACCGGTCGCGCCGTCGCTGCCGAGGCCCCAGGCGCTGAAGCTGACGAGGCTCGTGCCGATCCGGGTGGCCCGGGTGGGTGCGCCGCCCGGATCGGGGATGTCGAAGGCGATCGAGAACGTCCGGGTCGCTCCGGCCGCGAGCTGCTTCCCGAAGTCGATCCGGAGGAGGTTGTAGCCCTTGTGCCGGGACGTGACCGAGACGCGCGGCGAGGCGCCGGCGCTGGAGATCCTGAATCCGGTGGTCCCCGGCGGCACGGCCAGGTACGACCGGTCGAAGAAGTACCGCCGGGTCTTCGTGTCCTTCAGGTGGTTCGTCGCGGCGAGGGCCACGGTGACGTGGACCTTCTTCGCGGCGGGATCGACGACGTATCGGGCGTCGGCGGTCGTCGTCAGGCCGGCAGTGGCGGCCGCCGCGCCCTCGACGGCGCCGGGCGCGCCTGCCGGGAGGACCGTCCGGGCCGGCGTCAGCGCAAGGGCCGCGACGACGGCGAGCAGGCTGACGAGGACGGCCCGGGCGCCCCGCGCCCGGTGCCGGCGAACGGCGGTCATCCGGCGGCGACCTTCGGCGCCCCCGGCGCCGCCTCGTGCTCCGCGAGCGACTCGGCGTTCAGCTCCGCCAGGCGGTCGGCATAGCGCGCGAGCAGGGCCGCCCCGCGGCTCGTCCGGCCGGTCGTGTCGGGGATCCGGCCGCCGATCCAGAGCCAGCTCGCCGACTCCTCGAGCAGCCGATCCGCGATCGCCAGCGATCGCGTGATCGCCAGTCCCAGCTCGTCCTCGTCGAGGACGGCCACCGGGATCTCGGTCGCCAGGACCGGTCGCTCGTCCTCGGCGAGCGAGAACTTCACGAACGGGTACTCGTCGTTCCAGCGCAGGAGCTTCCGATACGACTTCCGGAACGCGTCGCCGATCGGCGGGGCGAAGTGGACCCAGCAGATCAGGGCGAAGGCGGGATCGAGGATCAGCGTGATCGGCACGTCGAAGCGACGGAGCCCGTCGAGGCGGAGATCCCACGACGAGACGCCGTCGCGGTCCGCGCGGTCGCTCGGGTCCAGGCCCAGGTCGCCGAGCCAGCGCTCGACGTCGGTCGGTCGGACGATCGCGCCCGACCCGGCTGCAGGCATGGCGGGCAGTCTACCGTCAGGCGGCGTTCGTGACCCTCGACGGCTCCGGCGCCGCCGTTGCGCGGCCGTGCCAGCGTCGTGGGAGGCGGCGCCGCGCATCGGGGCCCGGTGCTCCTGGGCGCTCCCGGCGGCTACCGGGCCTAATGCTCCTGGGCGCCTCCGGCGGCGACCGGGCCGCGCGGGCTCGGGAAGCCGGCGCCATTGTGGCCGGTCCCTGCCGACGGACGGCTCGACGTGGTCGCGCCGCCGCCCGAGGATGCGCCGGCCGACGACCCGCCCGACTCGGCCCCCGGCTCGCCGCTCGTCCGGGCCCTCGATCGAGGTCCGCCGCCCGCGACCGCGGCCCGCTGCTCCGCCCGCCGGTTCGCGGCCGCCAGTCGCGCCGCCGCCGTCACCGGCCGGGCCGAATCGACCGAGGCTCCGCTCTTGATCACCCGCGTCGCGAAATCGGTCGTCTTCACGTCCCCGGCGATCTTCACGTTCCGCCCGATCCGCGCGCCGCGCGGGATGTTCGCCCGCTTCCCGACGACGGTGATGCCCGTGTTCAGCCGG
>DATBGP010000276.1:0-8197 GCA_036557925.1 Candidatus Limnocylindrales bacterium
GGCCATCGAGAGCATCGAGCCCGCCGCCTTCGACGACGGCGACGTCCGGCTGCTCTCGACGCTCGCGTCGAGCATGGGCGTCGCCCTGGAGAACGCCCGCCTCTTCGACGAGACGAAGCGTCTCCTGACCGAGACCGACGAGCGCGCCGCGGAGCTGGGAGTCGTCAACGAGATCGGGTCGGCGCTGGCCGAACAGCTCGAATTCGAGTCGATCATCGAGCTCGTTGGCCGCCGGATCGCCGACATCTTCCACGTCGACGCGCTCCAGATCCTCCAATACCACGAGGACGACGGTCGGATCGAGCGGCGCTACGGGATCGAGGCCGGTGAGCGGAGCGAGGCGATGACCTTCCCCTTCGGCGAAGGCCTCACCTCCCGCGTGATCCGGTCGCGGACGGCCCTGAACATCGGGTCGGACGACGACCTGAACGCGGCCGGCGCGATCCGGACCGGTCTCCGCAACGAGTCCTGGCTGGGCGTTCCCATTCCGGCCGGCGATCGGATCTTCGGCGTGATCGCCCTCGAGAGCATGCGGAAGCAGGCCTTCGACGACGGCGACGTCCGGCTGCTCTCGACGCTCGCGTCGAGCCTCGGCGTCGCCCTGGAGAACGCCCGCCTCTTCGACGAGACGAGGCGTCTCCTGACCGAGACCGACGAGCGGGCCGCCGAGCTGACCGTCATCAACGAGATCGGGTCGGCGCTCGCCAAGCAGCTCGATTTCCAGGCGATCATCGATCTGGTCGGTGCCCGGGTGAACGACATCTTCCAGCCCGAGACGATGTTCATCGCCCTGTACGACGCCACCACGAACGTCATCGACTTCCGCTACTCGGTCGACAACGGGGTGGACGGGGAGCGCTCCGGCCCCGCGTCCATCGTCCTGGGCCCCGGCCTGACGTCGCGGATCATCACGACCCGCGAGCCCGTCCGGGTCGGGACGAACGAGGAAGCCGACGCGCTCGGGGCGATCCAGATCGGCGGCTCCGACACGGAGTCGTTCCTCGGCGTGCCGATCACCAGCGGCGAACGGGTCACGGGCGTGATCGCGATGGAGCGTCTCGAGCGCGATGCCTACACCGAGGACGACGAACGGCTCCTCTCGACGCTCGCCGCGAGCATGGGCGTCGCCCTCGAGAACGCCCGCCTGTTCGACGAGACGAAGCGGCTGCTCACCGAGACGAACGAGCGCGCAGCGGAGCTCTCCCTGATCAATGAGGTCCAGCGCGGGCTCTCCGAGAACCTCGACATCCAGGCCATGTACGAGCTGGTCGGCGACAAGGTCCAGGCGATCTTCGACGCCCAGGTCGTGGACATCGGCATCTACGACGATGCCGCCGGGGTGCTCCGCTTCCCGTACACGATCGAGCGCGGCGTCCGGTTCCCGGATGAGCCCATGGTTCTCGGTTCGTTCCAGGAGGACTTCCGGCGCCGGAAGGCGACGGTGGTCGTGAACCGCGATGTCGAAGCCTGGTACGCAGCCCAGGGCATGCAGATGCAGGTCACGCAGGGCGAGCCGGCACGATCGATGGTCCTGGTCCCGCTGGTCAGCGGCGGCGAGGTCCGCGGCCGGATCTCGCTCCAGAACCTCGACCGCGAGGACGCCTTCTCGGAAGCCGACGTGCGGCTGCTGACGACCCTCGCCGCCAGCCTCTCCGTGGCCCTCGACAATGCCCGGCTGTTCGACGAGACCCGCCGGCTGCTCACCGAGACCAATGAGCGCGCCGCCGAGCTGGCCCTGATCAACGACGTCCAGCGCGGGCTCTCGGAGAACCTCGACATCCAGGCGATGTACGACCTGGTCGGCGACAAGATCCACGAGATCTTCGAGGCGCAGGTCGTCGACATCGGCATCTACGACCTCGACGCGGGACTGACCCACTACCCGTACGCCATCGAGCGCGGCGTGCGCTTCCCCGACGAGCCGACCCCCATCAGCGGCACGAGCCAGGAGCTGCTGCGGACCCGCCGCCCGCTCCTCATCAATCGGGACCTCATGGGCTGGATGGAGGCCCGCGGGATCTCGACGGCCATCGTCCAGGGCGAGCCGGCGAAAGCCATGCTCGTCGCGCCCCTGATCGTGGGCGACGAGATCCGTGGGCGGATCTCCCTCCAGAACCTCGACCAGGAGGACGCCTTCAGCGACGGCGACGTACGGCTCCTGACGACCCTGGCGTCGAGCCTCGCCGTGGCCATCGAGAACATCCGGCTCTTCGACGAGACCCGCCGTCTGCTGACGGAGACGAACGAGCGGGCCGCCGAGCTGGCGCTCATCAACGACGTCCAGCGCGGGCTCGCCGAGCAGCTCGAGATGCAATCGATGTACGACCTCGTCGGCGACCGGATCCAGTCGATCTTCGACGCCCAGGTGGTCGACATCGGCGTCGTCGATCGGGACACCGGGACGATCCACTTCCCGTACACGATCGAACGGGGCGTCCGGTATCCCGACGAGCCGGTCCAGATCCGGGGCTTCCGCAGGCGGGTCATCGAGACCGGCCAGCCGCTGCGGATCAATCGCGACATGACGGCAGAGAGCGACCGGCTCGATCAGGGCCCGGTCACCCAGGGCGAGGCGCCGCAGAGCGGCCTGTGGGTCCCGCTGTCGATGGGCGACGAGGTCCGCGGGGTGATCTCGCTGCAGAACCTCGATCGCGAGGACGCCTTCAGCGACTCCGACGTCGAGCTCCTCACGACGCTCGCCTCGAGCCTGAGCGTGGCGCTCGAGAACGTCCGCCTCATCGAGGAGACGAGGCAGCGCGTCGCCGAGCTCGCGACCGTCAACGAGGTCAGCCAGGCGATCTCCACGCAGCTCGACCTCGACGCCGTCATCGAGCTCGTCGGCGAGCAGATGCGCCGGCGCTTCGACGCCGACATCGTCTACGTCGCGCTCGCCGACCGCGAGCGCGGCGTCATCGAGTTCCCCTACTACCGCGAGTTCGGCAGGCCCACCGGCCAGGTGGCCATTCCCTTCGGCGAGGGCCTCACGACCCGGATCATCCGCGACCGGGAGGTGCTCCTCCTGAACCGCGAAGCGGACTGGGAACGCCTCGGGACGCGCGGCGTCGGCACCCGGTCGAAGTCGTTCCTCGGCGTCCCGATCCTCGCCGGCGACCAGGCGATCGGCGCGATCAGCGTCCAGAGCACGTCCCAGGAAGCCCGGTTCGGCGAGCTCGACCTGCGGCTCCTCTCGACGATCGCGGCGAATGTCGGCGTCGTGATCCAGAACGCCCGGCTCTACCAGGAGGCCCACCGCCGGGGCGACGAGATGGCCGTCCTCGCCGAGGTCGGCCAGGAGATCTCGGCGACGCTCGACACGGCGGGCGTGGTCGAGCGCATCGGCCAGCGGGTCCACAGCCTCCTGAACGCCGACACGACCGCCCTCTTCCTGGCCGAACCCGACGGTCGGTCCTATCGATCGATCTTCGCCATCGGCGACGTCGCCGACGCCCTCCAGGCCGACACGATCGTCGAGGGCGAGGGGATCATCGGCGACGTCATCCGCCGCCGGACCCCGGAGTTCGTCAACGACACGGGACGCGATCCGAGGACGATCGACATCCCGGGGACCGAGGACCACAACCCCGAGCTGGAGCGGCTGATGGTCGCGCCGCTCATCGCCCGGGATCGGGTCACGGGGGTCGCCGCCGTCTGGCGGACGGAGCGCGAGCCGTTCGGGCCGGCCGACCTCGCCTTCCTCGTCGGTCTCGCGAGGCAGGCGTCCATCGCGTTCGAGAACGCCCGCCTCTATACCGAGGCCCAGGACGCCCAGGTCGCGGCGGAGGGCGCGAACCAGGCGAAGAGCGCGTTCCTCGCGGCGATGAGCCACGAGATCCGGACGCCGATGAACGCCGTGATCGGGATGAGCGGGCTCCTGCTCGAGACGGACCTCGACGCGGAGCAGCGCGACTTCGCCGAGACGATCCGGACGTCCGGCGACGCCCTCCTGACGATCATCAACGACATCCTCGACTTCTCGAAGATCGAGGCCGGCAAGGTCGACCTCGCCGCCGAGCCGTTCTCCCTCCGAACGTCGGTCGAGAGCGCCCTCGACGTCGTCGCGCCGATCGCGGCGAAGAAGGGCGTGGAGCTGGCCTACGCGATGGGCGCCAACCTCCCGGAGGCGATCGTCGGCGACGCCGGCCGGCTGCGGCAGATCGTCCTGAACCTCCTGTCGAACGCGATCAAGTTCACCGAGCAGGGCGAGGTCGTCCTGTCGGTCGAGGCGACGCCGCCAGCCGGTCCGCGCGACCCGTGGACGATCGACGTCGACGTCAAGGACACCGGGATCGGCATCCCGCCGGAGCGGATGGACCTGCTCTTCCAGTCGTTCAGCCAGGTCGACGCCTCGATCTCGCGGCGGT
Source organism: Candidatus Limnocylindrales bacterium (assembly GCA_036557925.1). Classification (GTDB taxonomy): domain Bacteria; phylum Chloroflexota; class Limnocylindria; order Limnocylindrales; family CSP1-4; genus CF-46. The sequence goes on from DATBGP010000276.1 coordinate 4,362, forward strand.
ACGGCGGGACGGGGCTGGGCCTGGCGATCAGCCGCCGGCTCGCGGAGTCCATGGGCGGGACGCTGACGGCCACGAGCACCGGCGTCGCCGGCGAGGGCAGCGTCTTCTGTCTCCGGCTCCCGGCCCAGGCCACGACCCTCCCCGACGCCCCGCCGCCGGCCCCGGAGCGGAGCATCCGCGGCTGCCGGATCCTCGTCGTCGACGACAACGCGACGAACCGCCGGATCATCACGAGCTTCCTCGAGCGCTGGGGCGTGCAAGGCGAGGCGACGGCCTCGCCACTGGAGTCGCTCGAGTGGGTTCGCGGCGGCCGGGAATTCGACGCGGCCATCCTGGACCTGCTGATGCCGGAGCTCGACGGCGTCGAGCTCGCGGAGTCGCTTCGGCCCGCTCGGCCCGACCGGCCCCTCCCCGTCGTCATCCTCTCCTCCATCGGGCAGCACGCGCGCACGGCGCCGAACGTGACGGCGATGCTCATCAAGCCGGTCAAGCCGTCCGCGCTCCACGACGCGCTCGCAGACGCGCTCGCGGGTGCGCCCGCTGCCGTCGCCACCCACGGCGCCGCCGCGACGTCCCATGGCGAGGCCGCCGCCGGCCGCGCCGCGACCGACAAGCCGGCCGTCCGGATCCTCCTCGCCGAGGACAACGCCGTGAACCAGAAGCTGGCGGTCCGGCTGCTCGAGCGGATGGGCCTGAGCGCCGACGTCGTCGGCGACGGCCGGGCCGCGGTCGACCGGCTGGCCGAAGGCGAGTACGACGTGGTGCTGATGGACGTCCAGATGCCCGAGCTCGATGGCCTGGAGGCGACGCGCCGGATCCGCGACCAGTGGCCGGACCGCAAGGTCCGGATCATCGGCCTGACCGCGAACGCGATGGCCGGCGATCGCGAGGCCTGCCTCGCGGCCGGCATGGACGACTACGTCAGCAAGCCGATCCGCCCCGAGGAGCTCGAGGCGGCGATCGCGAAGGCCCGCCCCACCCTGACCGGAGAGCCCGCGTGACGCTTCGACCGGGGGACGGGACGACCCCCTCGGGCCGGATCCTCGTCGTCGACGACACCGCCTTCAATCGCCAGCTCCTCGCGCGGCTCCTGAAGGGCATCGGCCACGAGCCGGTGGAAGCCTCGAACGGACGCGAGGCCCTCGAGCGGCTGCGCGCGGCCGACGAGCCGCCGATCGACGTCATCCTCCTCGACATCCTGATGCCCGAGATGGACGGCTACGAGGTCCTCGAGACGTTGTCCGCCGATCCGGCCCTGCGCCATCTGCCGGTCATCGTGATCTCCGGCGTCGACGAGCTCGACAGCGTCGTCCGCTGTCTGCAGATGGGCGCGGCTGACTACCTGCCGAAGACCGTGAACCCGGCGATCCTCCAGGCCCGGATCGCGTCGTCGCTCGCCCGGAAGCGGCTCCACGACGCCGAGCGCGAGGCGGTCGAGCGGCAGGCGGCGTCGAACGAGGTCCTCGCGATCATGACCCGCGCCGCGTTCGATCTCCAGGTCGTCCTCGACACCGTCGTCCGGGCCGCGCTCCGGCAGTGCCGGGCCGACTACGGCGTCGCCTACGTCCTCGAGGACGGCGCGTACCGCGTCGCGGCCTCGGCCGGCGGCACGCCGGAGCTCGATGCCTGGGAGCGCGAGCATCCGATCCGGCCGGGTCGCGAGACGGTCGTCGGGCGGGTGGCCCTGCTGGGCGACGCGATCGAGCTGACCGACGTCCTGGCCGACCGCGAGTACCTCGCGACGCCGGGCCAGCGCGTCAGCGGCTACCGGAGCCTGCTCGGCGTCCCGATCGAGCAGGACGGGACGATCAGCGGCGTCCTCGCCCTCACCCGGAACGAGGTCCGCCCCTTCTCCGAGGCCGAGCGGGCGTTCGCGACCGGCTTCGCCGAGCAGGCCGCGGTCGGGATCGCGAACGCCCGGCTCCTCGAGACGATCGAGCGCCAACGCGGCCAGCTCGCCCGCTTCCTGTCGCCGCAGGTCGCCGAGCTCGTCTCGAGCCCGGAGGGCGAGGCCCTGCTCGCCGGCCACCGCCGCGAGATCACGGCGATGTTCTGCGACCTGCGCAACTTCACGGTGTTCTCGGAGACCGCGGAGCCCGAGGAGGTGCTCGGCTTCATCCGGCGCTACCACGCGACGCTCGGCGCGCTCGTTGTCGAGCACGAGGGCACGCTGGAGCACTTCGCCGGCGACGGGATCATGGTCTTCTTCAACGACCCGGCGATGCAGGAGGACCACGCCGCCCGGGCCGTCCGGATGGCGATCGCGATCCGCGAGCGGTTCGCCGAGATCAGCGAGGAGTGGCGACGCCGCGGCCACGTCCTCCAGGTGGGGATGGGGATCGCGACCGGGTACGCGACCATGGGCCGGATCGGGTTCGAGGGTCGCTACGACTACGGCGGGATCGGCAGCGCGATCATCCTGGCCTCGCGGCTGAGCGGCGAGGCAGCCGCCGGCGAGATCCTCATCGCCCAGCGAACGCTCGCGGCGCTCGAGGGCGCGATCCATGCCGAGCCGGCGGGCGAGCGCCACCTGAAGGGCTTCAACCGGCCGATCCCGGCGTTCAGCGTGGAGCCCCAGGGAGTGTCTCGTCCCGAAGGCGCGGTCACCGCCGCGGAGGCCTCATGAACGGCCGACCGATCGACCCGGCGACGTTCGCCGCCCTGATCGAGATGACGGGCGGCGACCTCGCCTTCGTCGACGACCTGGTCGACACCTACCTAGAGGAGGGTGCCGGCCTGGTCGCGGCGCTGCAGGCCGGCTCAGCCGGACCGGCGGACGGCCTCGTCCGGCCGGCCCATTCGCTGAAGTCCAGCAGCCTGAACGTCGGCGCACTGGAGCTGGGCGGGCTGTGCCGGGACCTGGAGGAGCAGGCTCGGAGCGGCCCGGTCTCCGATCCCGCGGAGCGGGTGGCCGCGATCGCCGCCGGATTCGCCGACGTGCGGACGGCCCTCCTCGCCGACCGCCAGCGGCGCGTCACGGGCTGATCCGCCGCCCAGTCCGACGATCGCGCGCGCCCACCGAGTCACCGGTGCATCGGATTCGGCGCGAACGTGCGTCGCGCGGCTCGAGATTCGGCCGAATCGACCGGCTGCCGAGCATGCCGGGCCGCGAGGTGAGTCACCGGCGCATGAGGACTGCCGGGGACGCGTTCGACGGTCGCTCGGTCCGGAACGATCGATCAGCGGAGTCGCGCGGCGAGCGCGGCGTGACCCGCCTCGGTCGCGATGTCGGCCGCCGTCTTTCCCTCGTCGTTCCGGGCGGTCCGGTCCGCCCCGGCGGCGAGCAGTCGATCGACGGTCACGTCCGCGCCGTTCTGCGCTGCGCCCTGGAGGGGCGTGAAGCCGCCGCTCTGTCGCGCATCGACGTCGGCGCCGGCCTCGAGCAGCGCGGCGACCACCTCGTCGTGGCCGCCCGCGACGGCAGAATGGAGCGGCAGGACCGAGAAGCCGTTCGCCGACCGGGCGTTGACGTCGGCCCCGGCATCCAGCAGCGCTCGGGCGACGTCCGCCGCATCGGAGCCGCCGAAGAAGCCGGGGTAGTGGAGAGCCGTGAACCCGTCCGGGCTGAAGGCGCGCGACGCCGATGGGTCCGCGACCAGCAGGTCCCGCACGCGGTCGGCGCGCGACAGGGACGCGGCCTCGAAGAGGTCCAGCTCCGGCCGGGCATCCGCGAGCTGCTCCGCGATCCGTCGCTGGCCGCGGTACAGCGCGTGCATCGGTGCGCTGACGCCATCCGGATCGCGCGCCGCGGCCAGCGCCGGATCCCGCGCCAGGGCTGCGCCGACGGCGTCCGCGTCGCCGGCATCGATCGCCGCGAAGATGCCGGCGGGGGTGGT
>DATBGP010000277.1:0-11351 GCA_036557925.1 Candidatus Limnocylindrales bacterium
TCGACGACGAGCCGGTGGGCGAGCACCGGCCGGGCGATCGCCTTCACGTCGTCGGGCCGGACGAACGACCTGCCGTCGAGGACGGCCGTCGCCTGGGCCGCCCGGTAGAGGGCGACCGTGGCGCGCGGGCTCGCCCCCAGCTGGATGTCGGGATGCATCCGAGTCGCCCGGACGAGCGCCACGACGTAGGCCTCGACCTCGTCGGCGACCCGCACCGCCCGGACCTCGTCGCGGAGGGCGAGGATCTGCGAGCCGTCGGCCACGGGCTCGATCCGATCGAGCGGTTCGGCTGCCCCCTGGTGGCGGCGGGCGATCGACCGCTCGTCGACCTCGTCCGGGTAGCCGAGCCGGATCCGGACGAGGAACCGGTCGAGCTGGGCCTGGGGCAGCGCGAAGGTCCCCTCGAACTCGATCGGGTTCTGGGTCGCGAGGACGACGAACGGCTCGGGCAGGGGTCGCGTCGAGCCCTCGATCGAGACCTGCCGCTCCTGCATCGCCTCGAGGAGGGCGGCCTGGGTCCGCGGCGTCGCCCGGTTGATCTCGTCGACGAGCAGGACGTTCGTGAAGACCGGACCGGGGGCGAACCGGAGCGTCCCGCCCTCGTAGAGGCTGGAGCCGGTGACGTCGACCGGCAGGAGGTCCGGCGTCCCCTGGATCCGGTTCGTGTCGAGCGCGAGCGCCCGTGCGATCGCGCGGGCGAGGAGCGTCTTGCCGGTGCCCGGGACATCCTCCACCAGGACATGGCCGTCGGCCAGCAGCGCCGTCAGGACGAGACGGACCGCGTCCTCGGCGCCGACGACCGCCCGGCCGACCGCCGCCGCGAGCTCGTCCCGGAGCAGGCGGGTGGACCGGCCGCCGGCGACGGACGGGGGCGTCACGAGCGGGGGCGTTGCCGCCGCTCCAGGTTCCGGGGTGGTGTCGGGCGCGAGCTCCGGGTCCGTCGTCGTGTCCGTGGCCGGCTCCTCGGGCGGGCTGCCGTTCGCGAGGCAGCGCTCGACAGGGATACGCGACGGCGTCCGCCGTCGTTCAGGAAGCCTACGCGCTCGATCCGGACGCCGCGATCCTCCGCAGGACCGCGGGGAGGATCCCGCCCTGGCGGTAGTAGCCGACGTCGATCGGCCCGTCCAGGCGGGCGATCGCCTCGAACCGGCGCACCCCGCCACCGTCGGCCGGGTCCGCCGTGGCGACGACCGTCAGCCGCTTCTTCGGGGAGAGTCCGTCGCCGAGGCCGTGGATCGCGAACGTCTCGCGGCCGGTCAGCCCCAGCGACGATGCGCTCTCGCCCGGCTGGAACTGGAGCGGCAGGACGCCCATGCCGACGAGGTTCGAGCGATGGATCCGCTCGTAGCTCTCGGCCAGCACCGCCCGGACCCCGAGGAGCATCGTGCCCTTCGCCGCCCAGTCGCGCGACGAGCCGGAGCCGTACTCGTGTCCTGCGAGGACGACGAGGGGCGTGCCCTCCCGCTGGTAGCGCATCGCCGCGTCGTAGATGAACTGCTCCTCGCCGTCGGGGAGATGGACCGTGTACGGCCCCTCCCTGCCCGGCGCCAGCGCGTTCCGGAGCCGGATGTTCCCGAACGTGCCGCGCATCATCACCTCGTGGTGGCCGCGCCGGGCGCCGTACGAGTTGAACTCGACCGGGCTCACGTTGCGTTCCTGGAGCCATTCGCCGGCGGGCGACCACGCCGCGATCGAGCCGGCCGGGGAGATGTGGTCGGTCGTGATGGAGTCGCCGAGGACCGCGAGCGCCCGGGCGCCCTCGATGTCGCCGACCGGGGCCGGCTCGGCCGAGAGGCCGTCGAAGAACGGCGGCTTCGCGATGTACGTCGAGCGCGGGTCCCAGTCGTAGCGGTCGCCCTCGGGGATCGGGAGAGCCTTCCAGCGCTCGTCGCCGTCGAAGACGACCGCGTAGGTCGCCCGGAACAGCTCCGGGTCGATGGCGGTGCCGATCACCCGCCGGATCTCGTCGGGCGACGGCCAGATGTCGGAGAGCATCACCGGCCGGCCGTCAGATCCGGTGCCGATCGGCTCGGTCGTCAGGTCGACGTCCACGCGGCCGGCGAGCGCGAACGCGACGACGAGCGGCGGCGACGCGAGATAGCTCGCGCGCGCGAGGGGATGGATCCGGCCCTCGAAGTTGCGGTTGCCCGAGAGGACGGCGGCAACGACCAGGTCGTGCTCCTCGATGGCCTTCGCGATCGGCTCGTCGAGCGGGCCGGAGTTGCCGATGCAGGTCGTGCAGCCGTAGCCCGCAAGGGCGAACCCGAGCTGCTCGAGCGGCGCCATGAGCCCGGCCGCCTCGAGATAGGCCGTCACGACCTTCGAGCCGGGCGCCAGCGACGTCTTCACCGTCGGGGGGACGGTCAGCCCGCGGGCGACGGCGTTCCGGGCGAGCAGCCCGGCCCCGACCATCACCGTCGGGTTCGAGGTGTTCGTGCAGGAGGTGATCGCGGCGATCCCGACGGAGCCGGTCCGGATCGTCGCCTTGCGTCCGTCGACCTCGATGTGGACCCCGTGGTAGTAGTGGTCGTCCGGGGGTCCGCCCGGCGCGGCCTTCGAGGCCGAGGGCTGCTCGTCCCGGGCATCGGCTGCCGCGAAGGACGGCGGATCGCTGGCGGGGAACGATTCCGCGGACGACTCCTCGACCTGGCCGCCTTCGGGCGTCCGAGCCTCGACGCCCGCCTCGTCGAGCGCGACGAGTCCGTTCGGGAAGGTCGTGCGGAAGCTGTCGCGGAGCGCGGTCAGGGGAACGCGATCCTGCGGCCGGCGCGGTCCGGCGACCGACGGCTCGACCGTCGCGAGGTCCAGCTCGAGCGTCTCGTCGAACTCCGGGCCCGGGCCGGGCTCGCGCCACAGGCCCTGGTCCTTCGCATAGCGCTCGACGAGGTCGATCCGTTCGGCCGGGCGGCCGGTCAGGCGCAGATAGGCGAGCGTCTCGTCGTCGATCGGGAAGAGTGTCGCGGTCGCCCCGAACTCCGGGCTCATGTTGCTGATCGTCGCGCGGTCCGCGAGGGCCAGGCCCGCCAGGCCGTCGCCGGCGAACTCGACGAACGCCCCGACGACCCCGTGCGAGCGGAGCATCTGGGTCACGACGAGGACGAGGTCGGTCGCGGTGGAGCCCTGTGGCAGCTCGCCGTGGAGGCGCACGCCGACGATCCGCGGCATCGGCTGGTAGAGCGGCTGGCCGAGGAGGACGGCTTCGGCCTCGATCCCGCCCACGCCGTAGCCGAGGACGCCGAGCCCGTTGACCATCGTCGTGTGCGAATCGGTCCCGACGAGGGTGTCGGGATAGGCGATCCGGCCGCCCGTCCCGTCCGGCGCGTCGGTGACCACCGTCGCGAGGTACTCGAGGTTGACCTGGTGGACGATCCCGGTCCCGGGCGGCACGACCCGCAGATCCCGGAACGCGGTCTGGGCCCAGCGGAGGAGCTGGTAGCGCTCGCCGTTCCGCTCGTACTCGCGTTCGACGTTGAACGCGAACGCGGCCGGCGTCCCGAACCGGTCCACCTGGACCGAATGGTCGATCACGAGGTCGGCGGGCACGAGCGGGTTCACGAGCGCCGGATCGCCGCCGAGGTCGGCCATCGCATCGCGCATGACCGCGAGGTCGACGATCGCGGGCACGCCCGTGAAGTCCTGGAGGATCACCCGGGCCGGCATGAACGGCACCTCGGCCTCCGCCGCCGCGCCCGGCCGCCACGCCGAGAGCGCCTCCACGTCGGCCGGCTCGACGATCCCGCCGCCGGCGTGACGGAGGACGTTCTCGAGCAGGATCTTCAGCGTGACGGGGGCCCGCCCGAGGTCCAGCCGGGCCTCGATGGCGGTCAGGCGGAAGGCGTCGGGAAGCCCGGCCCCGAGGCTGCCTCGGGCGCCGAACGGATCGGAACTCGGCACACGTCCTCCGTTCGCTCGGTCGGTACACTCGCTGCGTGGAAGAGTACCGCCGAGCCCCGTTCGACCGCGGCGGACACGCGGCCCGATGAAGGCCTGGGGCGGGCGCGATGATGGGCCCTCCGATCGCGAGGAGACGCTGAAGGCGATCGAGGAGGCCGGGATCGATCTCGATCCCACCGGCGAGCGGTCCGCCGGCCACGATCACGACGCGACGCCGCACTCCCACCCGCACGTGACGAGCAGGCCCGGCGAGCCGCCGGTCGTCGGCATCGTCGGGGCGGGGGCGGTCGGGACGGCCCTCGGCGTGGCCCTCGACCGGGCGGGCTGGCCGATCCACGCCGTCGCGAGCCGCGACCCGGGCCGCCGCGAGCGGTTCCGGAGCCTCGTCCCGGTCAACCGCGCCTTCAGCGATGCGACCCAGCTCGTCGAGGAGGTCGAGCTGATCGTCCTCGCGGTCCCGGACGACGCCATCCGTCAGGTGGCCGGCGAGGTCCGGATGTACGGCGGCCAGGCGATGATCCACACGAGCGGCCTGCTCGGGGCCGACGCCCTGGCCGCGGCGATGGCGGCCGGGACCCAGGTCGGGTCGTTCCACCCGCTCGTCGCGTTCGCCGACCTCGAGCGCGCGGTCGCGGCGCTCCACGGCGCCACGATCGCCATCGAGGGGGACGACCAGCTCCTCGACCTCCTGGCCCGCATGGCCGAGGCGATCGGCGCCACGGCCGTCCGGCTCGCCCCGGGCTCGAAGCCCTCCTACCACGCCGCAGCCGTCCTCGCGGCGGGCGGCGTCGACGGCCTCCTCGACGCGATCGTCGAGCTCGGCCGGCTCGCCGGCCTGGACGAGGCCGGCAGCCTCGCGATCTACGGGCCGCTCGTCGAGCAGACGCTCGCCAATGCCCGGGCGCTGGGGATCGACCGCGCCCTGACCGGTCCCGCGACCCGCGGCGATCTCGGGACGATCGCGGCCCATCTCGCCGAGATCGACGCCCACGCGCCGGCGGTCGCCCCGCTCTACGAGGCGCTGGCCCAGCGGGAGATCGCGATCGCCGAGCGGCGGGGCTCGCTGACACCGGAAGCCGCGGCCGACCTCCTCGCGGCGGCGGATCGAGCCCTTGCAACGCCCGATTGAGGCGCTACCATTGCCGCCCATGGAGCGAAGCATCGCCGCGCGGTACGCGGCCCGCCCGGCCGCGCGATTCGTCCGGCCGTCGGCCCGGGCGAAGGAGCGCCGGCTCGGGCTCGGCGGGGCCGGCTCGTTCCATCCCGCCACCACGCGCCTGACGGTCCTTCGCCGTCCCGGCGACGGGATCCTCGCCCAGCTCCGGGGCGATTGGCGAGCCGTGACCGCCGCCCGGCCCCGACGGATCGTCGACGGCCGCCCGCGGCCGGCCGTCGCCTACCGCTGGTCCGGGTCCGCCGTCTCGGGTTCCACGAGCCGACCCAGCGCCGCCACGGCGCCGTGGCGCGGCTGAGGACCGGCACCGCCACCTCGGCCGGCGGCATCGTCGTCCGCTTCGACGACGGGGTTCCCTCGCTCGTCGTCGGCGCCCGCCGGCGCGACCGCGACATCCTCACCTGGACGCTGCCGAAGGGCACCCCGAACGCCGGCGAGACCCGCGAGGAGACCGCCCTCCGGGAGGTCGCCGAGGAGACCGGCCTCGAGGTCCGGATCACCGACGTCCTCGACTCGATCGAGTACTGGTTCGTCCAGCGCGGCACCCGGATCCACAAGACCGTCCACTACTTCCTCATGGAGCCGACCGGCGGCGACCTGTCGCGTCACGACCACGAGTTCGACCAGGTCCGGTGGGTCCGCTTCGACCAGGCCGGCGACCTGCTCACGTTCGAGACCGAGCGGGCGCTCGTCGCCAGGGCCGCGGAGGTCGTCGATCCGGCGGCGACGCTCCGCGCACCGGGGGCGAGCGGCCAGGCCTCGGCGAACGGCCAGTCCGCCGCGGAAGCTCCGCTCGGCGGCGTCTGACGCCGCCGCCGCCATGACCGAGACCGCCCCGGCGCTCCATCGGACGCCCCTCCGGGACCGCCACGTCGCCCTCGGCGCGCGCCTCATCGACTTCGCGGGCTGGGAGATGCCCGTCCAGTACCGGGGGATCCTCGAGGAGCACCGAGCGGTCCGGGAACGGGCCGGCCTGTTCGACCTGTCCCACATGGGCGAGCTGTTCGTCGAGGGCGCCGAGGCGGGCCCGGCCCTCGCCTACGCCCTCGTCACGAACCCGCCGGCGCTCGCCGACGGCCGAGCCCACTACTCGATGATCGTGGCCCCGGACGGCGGCATCCTCGACGACCTGATCGTCTACCGGCTCGGACCGAACCGGTTTCTCGTCGTCGCGAACGCGAGCAACGCCCAGGTCGTGAGCGACCTCCTCGCCGAACGGCTCCAGGGCTTCAAGGCGGTCCTCGACGACCGGTCGCTCGCGACGGCCCTGGTCGCGATCCAGGGCCCGCTCTCGCTCGCGATCGTCCGGCCCCTGACCGACGTGGACCTCGACGCGCTGCGCTACTACGCGATCGCCGAGGGCAGCGTGGCGGGCGTCCCGGCGCTCGTGGCCCGGACCGGCTACACGGGCGAGGACGGGTTCGAGGTCTTCGTCGACAACGCCCGCGCCGGCGAGGTCTGGGACGCGCTGATGGCCGCCGGCGGCAACGACCTCCAGCCGATCGGGCTCGGCGCCCGCGACACGCTCCGGCTCGAGGCCGGCATGCCGCTGTACGGGAACGAGCTGGACGCCACGACCAACCCGTTCGAGGCGAGCCTTGGTCGCGTCGTGAAGCTCGACAAGGCCGGCGACTTCGTGGGCCGGGCGGCCCTCGAGAAGGTTGCCCGGGACGGCGTCTCGCGGCGGCTCGTCGGGCTCGTCCTGCGGGGCCGGGGGATCGCCCGCCATGGCTACCCGCTCCACGTCGGCGACCGCCGGACCGGCGTCGTGACCAGCGGCACCCAGTCGCCGACCCTCGGCGAGCCGATCGCGATGGGCTACGTCGCCACGGCCGACGCGGACCCCGGTACGATGATCGACGTCGAGATCCGCGATCAGCGGGTCCCCGCCGAGGTCGTCGCCCTGCCGTTCTACCGCCGAGCCCGCTGACGGCGAGGCCGGCCGCCCGGGAACCGACCCCACGCGGGTGCGTCCGCACCGCTGCCGAGGAGGAGAGAGCAGTCGATGGCCGTTCCCGCGGAGCTGCGCTACACGAAGGACCACGAATGGGTCCGCGTCGACGGTGACGAGGCCACGGTCGGCATCACGGCCTACGCCGCCGACCAGCTCGGCGACATCGTGTTCGTCGAGCTGCCCGAGAGCGGCCGATCCCTGACCCAGTTCGCCGCCTTCGGCGTGGTCGAGTCGGTGAAGGCGGTGAGCGACCTCTTCGCGCCGCTGACCGGTGAGGTCGCCGGGACGAACGACGCGCTCAGCGGATCGCCGGAGCTCGTGAACAGCGACCCCTACGGTGAGGGCTGGATGGTCCGCCTGAGGGTGACCGCGCCGGCGGAGCTCGACGAGCTGCTCGACGCCGCGGCGTACGACGCGCTGATCGCCGCCGGCTGACCCGATGCCCTACGGTCCCCATACCGCCGCCGACCGCGAGCGGATGCTCGCGGCGCTCGGCCTGACGAGCGTCGACGACCTCTTCGCGGACATCCCGGAGGCGCTCCGGGCCGGCCGCCTCGGCCTGCCCGAGCCGGAACCCGAGCTGGAGCTCGCCGGTCGCCTCCAGGGCCTCGCGGCCCGGAACCGGACGGACCTCGCCTCCTTCCTGGGAGCGGGCGTCTACCGCCACTGGAGCCCCGCCGCGGTCGATCAGATCCTCCTCCGCGGCGAGTGGTACACGGCCTACACGCCGTACCAGCCCGAGGTCAGCCAGGGCACGCTCCAGAGCATCTACGAGTACGAATCGCTCCTGGCGGAGCTCGTGGACCTCGACGTCGTCTCCGCCTCGCACTACGACGGCGCCGCGGCGACGGCCGAGGCCGCCCTGATGACCTGCCGCGCCACCCGTCGCGAGCGGGTCCTGGTCAGCGCCGCCGTCCATCCGCACTACCGCCAGACGCTGGCCACGTACTTCGGCGGCGGCCTGGAGCTCCAGACGATCCCGCTCGTCGCCGACGGCGAAGCGGCCGGGACGACGGACCTCGCGGCTCTGGCGCGGATGCTGGGCGACGGGCAGCCGGTCGCCGGTGTCGTCGCCGCCCAGCCGAACTTCCTCGGCCTGCTCGAGCCGATGGCGGAGATCGGTCAGATCGCGCATGATGCCGGGGCGCTCTTCGTCAGCGTCATCGAGCCGGTCTCGCTCGCGGTCCTCGCGCCGCCCGGGGCGTACGGCGCGGACATCGCGGCCGGCGAGGGCCAGCCGCTCGGGATCCCGCCGCAGTACGGCGGCCCGTACCTGGGGATCCTTGCCTCGACGGAGGGGCTCGTCCGGCAGATCCCGGGCCGGCTCGTTGGCATGACGACCGACGTCCGGGGCCAGCGCGCCTACGTGATGACGCTCCGCGCGCGCGAGCAGGACATCCGCCGCGACAAGGCCGCCAGCAACATCTGCACGAACCAGGCCCTCCTCGCCCTCGCGGCGAGCGTCTACCTCGCGACGATCGGGCCGCACGGCCTCCGCGACGTCGCTGCCCAGGGGGCGGCCCGGGCGGCCCGGCTGGAGGCGGCGCTGGCGGCGGTGGGTGTTCCGCGTGTCCATCCCGGTGCGTACCTGAACGAGTTCGCGGTCCGCGTGCCGGACGCGCGGGCGGTCCATCGCCGGCTCATCGAGCGCGGCGTCCTCGCCGGCCTGGCGCTGGCCGACGCGCTGCCCGAGGAGCCGTCGCTCGCCGACGCCCTGCTGGTCTGCGCGACCGAGGTGACGACGGACGACGAGATCGCCCGCTTCGCCGCCGGCCTCGCGGCGGAGCTGGCCGTCCACGACCACCTCCCACCGGCAGCCGTCGCGGCCGAGGCGTCGCGATGACCGTCGTCGGCGAGAAGCTCCAGCCGACCCTGTTCGAGCGGTCCCGGCCGGGTCGCGGCGACGGCAAGATCCCGCACCCGCCGAAGGACACGCTCGACCGGATCCCGGCCTCCGCCCGGCGCGAGACGCCACCGGCCCTCCCGGAGCTGAACGAGCCGGAGGTCGTCCGGCACTACGTCAACCTCTCGCACCTGAACTACGCGATCGACACGGGCTTCTACCCGCTCGGCTCGTGCACGATGAAGTTCAACCCGAAGCTCAACGAGTGGGCGGCCCGGCTGCCGGGCTTCGCCTCGCTCCACCCGCTCGCGCCCGACGAGGTGGCCCAGGGCACGCTCCAGCTCCTCTGGGAGCTCGAGGGGGCGCTCGCCGAGATCAGCGGGATGCGGGCCGTCACGCTCCAGCCGGCGGCCGGCGCCCAGGGCGAGCTGACCGGGATCCTGATGATCCGGGCCTGTCACCGCAGCCGCGGCGAGAGCGAGCGCGACGAGGTCCTCGTCCCCGACAGCTCCCACGGGACGAACCCGGCGACCGCCTCGATGGCCGGCTACCGGACGATCACGATCCCGTCGGCCGCGGATGGCGGCGTCGATCTCGACGCGTTCCGCGCGGCCCTCGGGCCGAAGACCGCGGCGGTGATGATCACGAACCCGTCGACGCTCGGGCTGTTCGAGAAGCGGATCGGCGAGCTCCTCGACCTCGTCCACGAGGCGGGCGCGCTGGCCTATATGGACGGCGCGAACCTCAACGCGATCCTGGGCCGGTTCAAGCCGGGCGAGGCCGGCTTCGACGTCATGCACTTCAACGTCCACAAGACGTTCTCGACGCCCCACGGCGGCGGCGGGCCGGGAGCGGGACCGGTCGGGGTGGGGGAGACCCTCCTGCCGTTCCTGCCGACCCCGCGGGTCCTCCGCGCCGACGACGGAACCTTCCGGCTCGAACGGCCCGACGAGCGGCCGACCTCGATCGGGCGGCTGCGGAGCTTCGTCGGCAACACCGGCGTCCTCGTCCGCGCGTACACCTACATCCGGGCCCACGGCGGCTCCGGGCTCCACCAGGTGAGCGACGACGCGGTCCTCGCGGCGAACTACCTCCGGAAGCGGGTCGGGGAGGCCTACGACATCCCGTTCGATCGGGCCTGCAAGCACGAGTTCGTGGCGTCCGCGACGGGGATCCGGAAGCGGACCGGCGTCCGCACGCTCGACATCGCGAAGCGGCTCATCGACAAGGGCTTCCACCCGCCGACGATCTACTTCCCGCTGACGGTCGACGAGGGGATGCTCATCGAGCCGACCGAGACGGAATCCGTCGAGACGCTCGACGCCTTCGCCGACGCGCTGATCGAGATCGCGCGCGAGGCCGAGTCGGACCCGGAGCTGGTGACGACGGCGCCGCACACGGCGCCGGTCGGCCGGCTCGACGAAGCGACGGCCGCTCGCCAGCCGAACCTCCGCTGGCGGCCGATGGCCGGCGCCGAGATGCCCTGCCCGGACTAGGGCTGTCGCCCCCGGACGACGCTGGATGCGTTGGGCCCGCTCCGCTCCGGACTCACGCACGTTCGCGTGCGCTCGCCGCGAGCCGGACGACGCCGCGAGCCGGACGACGGCCCGCCCCGCCGGCGAGCCAGACGACGGCCCGCCCCCGCCTGACTCTCGATCCGGGTCAGGATCGGGTGCTGTCCGCGTGAGCTCGTGCGTTCGGTGACGCGTCCACGCTCGGTTGGGACCGATCCGACTCGAAGATCGAGTCAACGCCGGGCAACCCCGACTGCCGGAATGGCCGGCGGGCTCGGCGAGCCCGGCGCGACGCGAGGCGACGCGGCACGATCGTGCCTCGGCATCGGCGCCGCTCGCAGAAATCTGGTCCAAACGCACGAGACGGCTCTCAACGGGTTCTCAGCGCCGTCCCGCCAACCTGTCAGGCACTCGGAGCCTGCTGAACCTTTCGGGTGAATGCCGCGTATCTTGTCGGTAACAGAGGCCCCGAGGGCCAGATCGCCTGCACGGAGATCTCACGACGAACGACGCTGCGGGAGGCGCGACGTCGCGGAATCAGGTGCTGGACGCGGAGCTGTTGCGACGTGTCCAGGCCGATGACCTTGACGCCTTCGAGGAGTTCTTCGCGCGCTATCGCTCCTCGATCTATCGGACTGCCTACGGCCTGACGGGCGACCGTCAGGCCGCCGAGGAGATCCTCCAGGACACGTTCGCGCGCGCCTACCAACGGCGGCACACGCTGCACCCCGGCGTGTCGCCCCTGCCGTGGCTCCACCGCGTTTCCCTGAACCTCTGCTACTCGCGACTGTCGCGCCGCCGCCTGACCACCGATCCGATCGACGAGTCGACCGAATCGAGCCGCGCCGACGACGCGCCGCTGCCGTCCGAGCACGCCGAGCGCAAGGAGCTCCGGGAGATCGTCCGCGACGGGATCGCCGCGCTGCCCGAGAAGCATCGCAGCGTCGTGGTCCTGTACTACCTCCAGCGGCT
>DATBGP010000278.1:0-5222 GCA_036557925.1 Candidatus Limnocylindrales bacterium
CATCTTGGGGTTCCAGCGGCGGGTCTGGTGGCCGAAGTGGACTCCGGCTTCGAGCAGCTGCCGCATCGAGACGGACGGCACGGGGCGGGACCTCCAGTTCGGTTTCGTTCCTCCGCGAGCCTCGTCGCCGGGTTTCCGGTCCCTCGGGCGTCGCCGCGGGTCCGGCACCGTCCCGGTCGGAACGGCTCGCGTGTGATCTCCGACGCCGGTCAGGACGTCAGGTGGCTGCCGCGGGTGGCCCCGAGGCGCGCCGGAGTGTAGCACGGGTCGTCGCCGGTGCCCCCGGCGCCGTTCGCGCTGGCACGTGGTCAGACAGTCATCCAGGGACTGTTGGCACTGGCCCACGGGCCGTGCTCATGTCCACCGACCGAGACCGAACGGCATCCAAGCGTGGAAGAGTCCCTCGAAGGCTCGCTGGAACCCGCGAAACGCCGCGAACAATCCCGTGATGACTGTCCGGGGCCGTCGATCAGAAGGCGGCGCGGTGGTGACGGACGATCGGCGGCGAGCCGGGTTCGACGACGATCAGGTCGAAGCGGAGCGGGAGGTTCGGTGCGTCGGTGCGCTCCGAGCGCCAACGCCAGCCCGCGTCGCGGAGCCGGACACGCTTGCGCCGGTCGACCGTCTCCTCGGGCAGGCCGAAGTCGCGACGCGACCGCAGCCGGACCTCCACGACGACCAGCATCAACGGCGGACCCGGATCGACGGCGACGATGTCCAATTCCGCCCGTCCGACGTGGACGTTCCGCGCGAGCACCGTCCAGCCACGGGCCTCCAGACGACCGGCGACGAGGTCCTCGGCGGCCGATCCGGCGAGGCTGGCGGCCGTCGGTCCGGGCATCCGGAGGAGGATGCCGCGCTGCCCTTCGCTGCGGCTTACCCGGGGCTCACCGGGCTCGTTCGGCCCTCGTCAGTTGCCCGCCGCGACGTAGTCCTCGATCGCGTCCTCGAGCGTTCGTCCCGGCACGATGTCGACGAACTGCCGCCGGTCGGAGGCTTCGAACTCCGGGGTCTCGTCCATCCAGGCCTCGAACCGCTCGGCCCCGTCCAGCGGGACCGCGATCACGAGCCCGCCGCGGCCGGCGGCCATCAGGTGCGAGATCGATTGGAGGTCGGCGTCCTTGATCCCGCTGTCCTTCAACGCCGCCGTGATCGAGCCGATCGCGGCCCCGGCGACGATCGCGCCGGCGCCGATCGGGCCGCTGATCCCCGCGAGGACCACGCCGGCCAGGCCGCCGACGCCGGCTCCGCGCGCCGCGCCCGGGTCGGCCTTCTTGTTCGTCGTGATCTCGGCCTCGCGACCCTCGCCCTTCGTGATCATCGCCCAGTCGGCGACCTCGATCTCCTTGCGGTCGACGGCGTCCTTGACCTTCTCCAGCACGAAGCGGGCAACGCCCGGCTCGGCGAATCCGAGGAAGTACAGGCGGCTCCGCTTGGGTTCGGCCATCGACGCGACCTCCGGTGCTTCCGTCTGGCGATCTACCGGTCCATTGGACGCCCCGCCGCGCGCGCCGTCGAGGGGGCGAGCCGGCCGTCAGGCCCCGGCGCCGACCTCCAGCAGGGCAAGGTCCGGCAGGTCGAGCGCCGCGTCGTCGGCCATCACCGGGATCGCCTCGCGCTCGAGGACCTCGACGATCGCCTCGCTCGCAGCGTTCGGATCGGCGAGGAGGTCGAACGCCAGCTGGTCGCCGGCGAGGGTGCGCTGGAGCGCGAGGAACGACCGCCGATGGAACGGGGTCAGGCCGAGCTTCCGGATCGCGTCGCGGTGGTCGCGCGTCGCGTAGCCCTGGTTGTGCTCCCAGCCGTAGCCCGGATAGCGGGCGGCGAGGCGGGCCATCATCCGGTCGCGGACCACCTTCGCGACGACCGACGCGCAGGCGATCGTGTAGACCTTGGCGTCGCCATCGACGACGTTCGTGTACGGCCCGACCTGGGCCTCGAACCCGACGATCCGGTTGCCGTCGACGATCACGTGGTCGTGGCCGCCGAGGCGGGCGATCGCCCGGCGCATCGCGAGATGCGTCGCGTGGTAGATGTTCAGCTGGTCGATCTCGCGGACCGAGGCCGCTCCCACGCCGACAGCGAGGGCGCGCTTCCGGATCAGCGGCGCGAGCCGCTCGCGCTGGGCCATCGAGAGGGTCTTCGAGTCGCGGACGCCCGGGATCCGGTGGCAGCCGGGCTTCATGATCACGGCCGCCGCGACGACGGCGCCGCAGGTGGGCGCGACCCCGACCTCGTCGACGCCGGCGACGAGCGTGTGACCGTCGTTCCAGAGCCGGCGTTCATGGCGAAGGGTCGGGACGATCACGGCCATCGAACCTCAGGGTAGCCGGTCGAGGGGCCGCTCGTCGCCGCGACCCCGATCCCGAGGCCGGTGTGCCGGCGGCAGCCCGCGGCCGCGGCCGACCGCGGCCGTCCGGGTTCAGCTGCCGATTGCGAAGGCGAAGACCAGCCGGGCGCTCAGGGAGTTGGCAGAGGGTTCGCGTCGCTCGGCAGGATGCCCTGGCGGAGTTGGATGGCGAGGCCGACGAGGAGCCGAGGAGCGCCGCGACGAGGAGCGCGCGACTGGCGACCGGGACGTGCCGGGTCGCGGCCAGGGTCAGCGGGCGGTCCGGCGCTCGCGGAGGGTCGCGGCCTTGCCGACGCGATCGCGGAGGAAGTAGAGCTGCGCCCGGCGGACCTGGCCGTGGCGGATGACCTCGATCTTCTCGATCCGTGGGCTGTGGATCTTGAACGTCCGCTCCACGCCGACGCCGCTCGCGATCCGGCGGACCGTGATCGAGCGGGTGATCCCGCCGCCGCGGAGGCGCATCACGATGCCCTCGAAGACCTGGATCCGCTCGCGGTTCCCCTCGACGACCTTGGCCGAGACCTTGACCGTGTCGCCCGAGGCGATCTCGGGGAGGTCGGTCCGGAGCTGGTCGGCGGTGATCTCGTCGAGCACGTTCACTGGGCAATCCTTGCTGGTTCGTCGGCAGCCCGAAGCTGCGAGGGAAGACGGGATCGGGTCGAACCGATCGACCGGCGGCGGAGTATAGCATGACGACCGCGTGCGCCCGCTCGCAGGAGGAGGAGTCACCTGGTGACTCGGGAGCGGGTTCGAGGCGCCGCGGTCACCAGACCGGTCGGGCCCGCCCGGCGGCGGATCGAGGCCGGCGCGATGGGCCGGCGGGCAACGATCGAGGCCGTCAGGCCGGCGGGTCGACGCCGCCCTTCAGCAGATCCGGTCGACGCTCCCGGGTCCGCTCCCGTGCCTGCGCCTCTCGCCATCGGGCCACGGCCCCGTGGTCGCCGGACGTCAGGATCGACGGGACATCCATCCCGCGGAAGCTCGGCGGCCGCGTGTACTGCGGATACTCGAGCAGGCCGCCCGCGAAGGACTCCTCGGCGGTCGACGCGTCGTCGATGGCGCCGGGCAGCAGCCGGATCACGGCGTCGATCACGACGAGGGCCGGGAGCTCGCCGCCGGTGAGGACGTAATCGCCGATCGAGAGCTCCAGGTCCACGAGCGCACGGACCCGCTCGTCGACGCCCTCGTAGCGGGCGCAGACCAGGACGAGGTGCGAGCGCCCGGCCAGGTCGTGGGCGCGGGCCTGGCCGAAGACCTCGCCCACCGGATCGAGGAGCACGACGAACGACCCCTCGCGGCGGACGACGTCGATGCCCGCGGCGATCGGCTCCGGGCGCATGACCATCCCGGCGCCCCCGCCGTACGGCGCGTCGTCGACCGACCGATGGCGGCCCAGGCCCCACTGGCGGAGGTCGTGGGTCCGGATCGTGGCGATCCCCTGCTCCTGGATCCGGGCCGGGATGCTCTCCCCGAGCGGTCCCGCGATCATCCCGGGAAAGAGGGTCAGGACGTCGATCTCCAGGGTCACGATGGGGCCTTGGGCTTCCGGGGGCCCGGTCGCCGCCGCGGGGCGCGCGGGCGCGGCCTCTCCCCGCCGGCCGGGCGCGCCGGATCGAGGTCCAGCGCGTTCGTGTCGACGACGATCTCGCCGCGACGCGGGGCGAAGATCCGGACGAAGTCGCGGACGCCCGGCACGTCGAACTCGCCGTAGGGGCCGCCGTCCACGACGTACACCTCGGCGCCGCCGGAGCGGTAGACGTCGCGGACGGTGCCGAGGACCTCGCCGGTCGTCGACGTCACCGTGGTCCCCACGACCTCGTGCCAGAAGTACGAGCCCCGCGGCAGGGTCGAGTCCGGACCCGCGTCGATCTCGAGGTATGCCCCCACGAGGGCCTGCGCGGCCTCCCGATCCGGGACCTCGGCGAACTGCAGGCGCCAGCCCGGCCCGTCGGCCACCGCCGAGGACCAGGTCACCGTCAGCGGCTCGTCCGTGCCCTCCCGGTGCAGGACCGAGCCCGGGCCGTACCGATCCTCCGGGCGATCCGTGAGGATCTCGACCCGGACGACGCCGCGCAAGCCGTGCACGCCCCGCACGAGCGCCACCACGAGGCGGCCCCCGGTCGGCGCCGTGGACGGGGAGGCGGACGCCGGCCCGGAAGCGGCCGGCGGCGAGGCGGCCGGATCGGCCACGGGACGCCTAGGAGACGATCTCGAGCGACACCGGCTCGCCGTCGCGGGCGGCCGTGACCTTCAGGAGCGTCCGGAGCGCCTTCGCGACGCTGCCGTTCCGCCCGATGACCTTGCCCATGTCGTCGTCGGCGACGCTGAGCTCGATGACCGTGCCACCCTGGTCCTGGACCACCTCGACCTTCACCGAATCGGGGTCGTCGACGAGGGACTTGGCGACGTACTCGACGAGATCGGCTGCTGCCATCGGATCCCTACTTCTTCTCGGCGGGCACGATCCCGGCCGACTTGAACAGGCGGAGGACGGTGTCGGAGGGCTGGGCACCCTTCGCGAGCCAGGCGGTGGCCTTCTCGGCGTCGATGTTCAGCTCCACCGGCTCGGTCCGGGGGTTGTAGTGGCCGATCGTCTCGATCGCCCGGCTGTCGCGGGCGGATCGGGCGTCGGCCACGACGACGCGGTAGGTCGGCTGCTTCGTCGCGCCCACGCGCGTCAGCCGGATGCGGACTGCCATGTGCGGTTCTGCTCCTCCTGGGCCTCCGCCGGCGATCTGGGGTCGCCGGCCGGTGGGGACGATGTGGTGGACGGCGCTCAGCGCACCGTCAGCTGGACGCTGCCGCGATCGAGCGAGCCGTCCTTCCGGACCGCGCCGATCAGCGCGTCGTAGTGGTCGAGGTAGGGCTTGTA
>DATBGP010000279.1:0-1689 GCA_036557925.1 Candidatus Limnocylindrales bacterium
CTCCAGGTACTGCGTCGTGAGGAAGATGGTGACGCCGCCGGCCACGAGGTCCCGCACGATGTCCCACATCACCCGCCGGCTGCGCGGGTCGAGGCCGGTGGTCGGCTCGTCGAGGAAGATGATCCGCGGCTCGCCGACGAGGGTCATCGCGAGATCTAGCCGGCGGCGCATGCCCCCGGAGTAGGTCATCGCCGGCTTGCCGGCCGCCTCGACGAGGTCGAAGCGCTCGAGCAGCTCGGCGACCCGCTGGCGGCCGCGCTCGCGGCCGAGGTGACAGAGGTCCGCCATCAGCCGCAGGTTCTCCTCGCCGGTGAACTGCCCGTCCACGGCCGAGACCTGCCCCGTCAAAGCGATCCCGCGGCGGACGGCGTCGGCCTGGCGGACGACGTCGAACCCGCCCACGGTCACCTCCCCGGCGTCCGGGGCGAGCAGCGTCGAGAGGATGTGGATCGCGGTCGTCTTGCCGGCGCCGTTCGGGCCGAGCAGGGCGAACACGGAACCCTCCGCGACGTCGAGGTCGATGCCGTCGAGGACGACTTGCTCCCCGAACGCCTTTCTCAGGCCGCGCACCCGGATCGCGGGCGTCGCGTCGTGGTTCGCTGCGTTCACCGGGCACCTCCCGTCGTCGCGACGGCGAGGCGCCGCGGGTCAGATGTCGAGCTCCTCCACCGTCGGCTGGCGCGAGGCGCGAGTGACCATGTCGAAGAGCTCGGGTGGGACCTTGTCGCGGAGCTCGTCGAGGGTCGCGACGACCTCGAGGGTCGATTCCTTCGGCGAGCCGCCGTACCGAACGTCGCCGATACCGGTCCAGCTGCGCCACCCGGGGACGTCCTTGCCCTCCGCGTCGACGGTCCAGTACTCGGCCTGGCGCTCGACGTGGACGACGAACTTGCCGGCGCGACCGCGCCAGACGCGGTAGTGGTCCATGCGCCTGGTCTTGCTGTCGACCCATTCACCCACGAGGGCCGCCGTGAAGCGGACCTTCCGCCCGGCGCCGATGCCGACCCGGACCACGACGTCGTCGAGGCCTTCCTTGAGGCCCTCCTGGGCGTCGACGTAGCGCTTGAGCGCCTTGCTGATCGCGGCCGAGAGGTTGCCTCCGGCGAGCTCCTGGGCCCGGGCGAAGAGCTTGAGGTCCCCGTCCGAGACGTAGATGGTCTTGTTCGGCACGGCCACATCGTAACCTTCCTCATGACAGTGGGTGTACGTGTGAGTATACGTATATCTCCGAGGGCGTCAACAGCCGATCCGGAGGGCTCGGGATACGGAGGGCGGCCGGTCGAGGCCTGCCGCGGGCGGTATCCTCCGCGGCAGGCGCTACGAAGGAACGACGCGTGACCGACGGGACCGTCATCATCATCGGCGGGGCGGAGGACAAGGTTCGCGACCGGGTGATCCTCAACCGGTTCGCGACCCTGGCCGGTGGCCGCGACGCGACGATCGTCGTGATCTCGACCGCCTCCAGTCTCGGCACCGAGGCGGGCGAGCGCTACCGCCAGATCTTCTCCGAGATCGGGGTCGCGACCGTCCGGCCGCTCCACGCGGCCACGCGGCCCCAGGCGAACGACGACACGGCCGCCCTCGCGCTGCGCGACGCGACCGGCGTGTTCCTGACCGGCGGCAACCAGCTGAAGCTCGCCTCGATCGTCGGCGGGACGCGACTGGCCGACGCGATGCTCGACCGCTTCC
>DATBGP010000280.1:0-6016 GCA_036557925.1 Candidatus Limnocylindrales bacterium
CCGTCGAGGATCACGTAGAAGGCCGAGCCGGACAGCCCCTGGCGGAGGATCCGGGTCCCCTTGGGGTGGACCTCCTCCTCGAACATGTGGGCGATCCGCTGGAGCTGGGGCGTCGTCAGGTCGGCGAAGAGCGCGAACCCCGCGATCTGGTCGACGATCTCGTCGCGACTGGCCATGGAGCGAGGACCCTCCAACGACACCTGGTGCCGCCATTCTGCCATCGGCCCGACGATTGACGGGGACGTCTCGCGTCGCGCAGCATCCGTGCGGTATCAAGGAGCGTTCGTGACCCTCACCCTCGACGGTCGATCCCAGCTGCTCGGCGAGTGCCCGCTGTTCGGCGGCGTCGCTCCCGACGACCTCCGGGCGATCGGCGACCGGGCCCTCGAGGTCGACTTCCCGGCCGACCACGTGATCGCCCGCCAGGGGGAGATCGGCACCGGGTTCTTCGTGATCATCGAGGGCCACGTCCGGGTGGTCCGCGACGGGGACGAGATCGCCCGGCTGGGACCGGGCGACTTCTTCGGCGAGATGTCCGTGATCGACGGCATGCCGCGCGTGGCCCAGGTGGCGACGAGCGACCCGACGCGGTGCCTCGCCCTGGCGAGCTGGGAGTTCGAGCGGCTCGTCCTCGACCACCCGACGATCGGTCTGGCGATCCTGCGCGGGCTCTCGGCCCGGCTGCGGTCCCGGACCGAGATGCCGCAGCACTGACCGGAGCCCAGCCACGGATCCCGGGACGGGCGATCGATCCCTGCCGACCGGCACGATCGCCTTCGTCTTCACCGACATCGAGGGGTCCACGACCCTGGCCCAGACGCTGGGATCGGACCGCTGGACCGCCGTCCTGCAACGCCACCGGGAGCTCATCCGGTCCGCCCTGGCGGCGCACGGCGCGCTCGAGGTGAAGACCGAGGGCGACGGCTTCTTCATCGTCGCGCCCCGGACCTCCGACGCGGTGGCGGTGGCCGTGGATACCCAGCGGGCGCTGGCCGCCGAGCCCTGGCCGGACGACGCGACGATCCGGGTGCGGATGGGCATCCACACCGGCGACGGCCGCCTCGACGCCGACGGCGAGTACGTGGGCGCCGACGTCCATCGGGCCGCCCGGGTCGCCGCCGCCGGGCATGGCGGCCAGGTGCTCCTGTCGGAGACGACGTCGAGCCTCGTGTCCGAGGACCTCCCGTCCGGGGTCAGCCTGCGCGGCCTCGGCGAGCATCGCCTGAAGGACCTCCGCCCGGAGCGGCTCTGCCAGCTCGTCATCGAGGGCCTCCGGGCCGACTTCCCGCCGATCCGCTCCCTGGACCGCCGCCCGAACAACCTCCCGACCCAGCTGACGAGCTTCGTCGGTCGAGAGGCGGAGCTCGCCGTGGCCGAGGCGCTCCTCGCCAACGCCCGGCTCCTGACGCTGACCGGGCCGGGCGGCACCGGCAAGACGCGGCTGTCGCTCCAGCTCGCCGCGAATGTCTCGGAGCGGTTCCGCGACGGCGTCTGGTTCGTCCCGTTGGAGCCGGTCCGCGATCCGGGCCTGATCGCCCCGACGATCCTCACGACGATCGGCCTCGTCGAGAGCGGCGGCCGGCCCGCCCGCGACATCCTCGTGGAGTGGCTCGCGGCCCGCCAGGCGCTCCTCGTGCTCGACAACTTCGAGCAGGTGATCGACGGCGCCCCGGTGATCGCCGACCTCCTCCGCAGCGCGCCCGACCTCGCCGCGATCGTCACGAGCCGGGCGCCGCTCCGGATCAGCGGCGAGCAGGAATACCCGGTGCCGGGCCTGCCGGCCCCGGTCGATGTCCTCGCCCTGACGGACCTCGAGAAGCTGAACCTGCCGGCCGCGGAGCGCCGGCTCGACGCCTCGACGATCACCGCGTACGAGGCGGTGCGGCTGTTCATCGCCCGGGCTCGTGCCACCCGGCCCGACTTCGAGGTCACGAACGACAACGCGCCCGCCGTCGCGGGCATCGCGGCGCGGCTCCACGGCATGCCCCTCGCGATCGAGCTCGCCGCGGCCCGGGTGAAGCTCCTCACGCCGGACGCGATCCTCGACCGGCTCGAGCACCAGCTGGGGGTCCTGTCGGCCGGCTCACGCGACCTGCCGGAGCGACAGCAGACCCTTCGCGGGGCGATCGCCTGGAGCCACGAGCTCCTCGCTTCGGGCGAGCGGCGGCTGCTCGCCCGGATGGCGGTCTTCGTCGGGGGCTGCGAGCTCGACAGCGCGGAGGCGGTCTGCGGTCCGGCGTCGGACCTCGACGGCCTCGAGGTGCTCGACGGCCTGATGTCGCTGGCCGACCAGAGCCTCGTCCGGGCGGAGGAGCACGACGGCGAGACGCGCTTCCGGATGCTCGACACGATCCGGGAGTTCGCCGGGGAGCGCCTCGACGAGAGCGGCGAGCGCCAGGTGATCGAAGCGCGCCACAGCGCGACCTTCCTCGCCCTGGCGGAGGACGCCTCGGCGCGGCTCTCCGGGGACGATCAGCGGCGCTGGCTCGGTCGCCTCGAGCGGGACCACGACAACATCCGGGCGGTGCTGGACCGGGCGACGGCGGCCGGCGACGCGAACGCTGCGATCCGGGTTGGCTACGCGATGTGGCGCTACTGGCAGAAGCGCGGGCACCTGGCCGAGGCACGTCGACGGCTCCAGGCGATCGCGGACCAGCCATGGTCGCGCGAGGACCCGCTCCTGCGGGCCCGATTGATGGAGGCCCTGGGAGGCGTGGCCTGGTGGCAAGCCGACCTCGGCGCGATGGAGCCGGCCTACGACGAAGCCCTCGCCCTCTGGCGAGAGCTCGGCGACCGCCGCGAGATCGCCAACGCGCTCTACAACGACTCCTTCAAGTACGCGGTCTCGAGCAACCCGGGGACCTCGGACCCGAATCGGCTGGGGCTGGCCGCGATGTCGGAGGCGCGGGACGTCGCGGCGGAGCTGGGCGACGACCGCGGCCGGGCGAACGCCCTCTGGGGGATCGGCAACTGGCTGTACTTCCACGACGCCGAGGACCTCGGGCGGAACGAGTTCGGCGAGGCCCTCGGGATCTTCGAGGAGGTCGGCGACCGGACGATGGCGGCGTGGTCGCATCACATGCTGGGATCGGCGCTGCTGAAAAGCGGCGACGTCGCGGGCGCGACGGAGCACACCAGCGAGGCGCTCCGGATCTTCCATCGCTACGGCGACATCGCCGGGATCACGCTCGCCCTCGACGATCTCGCGGCGGTCGCCGTCGCGGAAGGGGACCTGCCTCGGGCCGCCCGTCTCTGGGGCGCCGCCCGGGCGCTGTCCTCCGCGGGCGGAGTGGGGCTCGCCGACTTCGTCGACCAGCAGTACGACTTCTACAGCCGGCCGAACGCCCGGGAGAGCATGCCCGCCGACGAGCTCGAGCGGTACGCCCAGGAGGGCCGGGCGCTGACCCTCGACGAGAGCGTGGCGGAGGCGCTCGGGACGTCGGTCGGCGAGCTGGCGCCGCACGACCACGTCGGGACGGCGCGTTGAACGTCGTGGTCCACCCCGTCTGCGCCCCCGGATTCTCGCCGGGCGAGCGCATCGGGCGCCGTCCGCTCGATCCTGGCCGAACGCACCCGTCCCACGAGCGAAGCGTGCAGATTCGCGGTCAGATGGAGCTGCCGACAGCCTCCGCGGCTTCGAATCCTGTTCCACGCGCTCGCGGGGCGAGAATCGTCGCCACGCCTCCCTCTCCACGACGATCCGCGACTCGTGGACCGCACCCCGGCATGGGCGAACGGTGCAGAATCCCGGTGACATGGAGGCCCTGACGTCGTCCCCGCAGCCGATCAGCTCGGATCCGCCCGTGGCGCGGGCAGCGCTGCCGATCCTCCTGCTCGAGGACGCCGCGCCGGTCGAGACAGACCCGGGAGCCATGATCCTCACCTGCGCGAACTGCGGCGCCGCGATGGACGAGCGCAAGTGCAAGCTGATCTGCCGCTGCGGCTACTTCCTCTCCTGCTCGGACTACTACTGAGCGCGACCGGCGGTTCGGCAGGTCGCCGTCGTAGACTTCGGCGATGACCGCCGAGGCGACCCAGCCCACCCCCTCGGACGCGGCCCCGGCGCCGGCGCGCGAGAAGACCGCGATCCCGAAGAACCCGGGACGCCGCGACCTCGGGATGAAGGCGACGCTCCTGTTCCCGAACAAGGAGATCGTCGAGCAGTACTACGTCCCGTTGATCTACACCGCCTGCCGGACGTGCTACTCGGAGCTGACCCCGGAGGACATCTTCCAGCGGGCGACCGACGGCCGGATCGAGCCGGCGAAGATGCAGAAGCTGATCTCCGGCGTCATCGAATCCGGCCACGGCTCCACGATCGAGCACGTCGTCTTCACCTTCGGGATCAGCGGCGTCTCGCGGACCCTCAGCCACCAGCTCGTCCGCCATCGGGCCGGCGTCGCGTTCGACCAGCAGAGCCAGCGCTACGTCACGTTCAAGGGCGCCTCGACGATGCTGCCGGCCTCGATCGAGGACGCTGACGACGACCTCCGCGAGCGCTACGAGGATCAGATCGCCGGCTCGATGGAGCTCTACGGCGAGCTCGTCGGGGCCGGGATCCCGGGCGAGGACGCCCGCTTCGTCTTCCCGAACGCGACCCGGACGAACCTCGTGATGACGACGAACCTCCGGGCGCTGATCCACATGTCGGGGCTGCGGCTCTGCACGATGGCCCAGTGGGAGATCCGCCGGCTGTTCCAGCTCATCCGGCACGAGATCTTCCAGGTCTCGCCGTTCCTCGGCAGCTTCCTCGCCCCGAAGTGCGTGCCGCTCGGCTACTGCGACGAGATGGGCAATCGCGACCAGCACTGCCCGATCCGGCCGCACAAGGACAACGTCCTCGCGGCCTGGGCGGAGAAGTCGAAGGCCGCGAAGGCGGCAGGTCGCGAGCTGCCGGTCCGATAGCCATCGCCGCCCGGCCTGTGGCCGAACCAGACTGAGGGAGGAATCGACATGGAATGGATCCGGGACCATCGCGGCATCCTCGGCGTCGCCCTGTTCGCGGCGGCGCTGATGACCGGCGCGGCGGCGCTCACCGGCTCGGCGGCCTCCGGGCTGCCCCTGCCGTTCCTCCTGACGTTCGTCGTGATCCTCGGCGTCGGCCTGGTGCTCGACCGCGCTGCGAAGAACGCCCTCGACCACTAGGCGCAAGCTCCACGCGGATCCGTCACGGATCCGGCCCGGTTCGGCGACGCCGCTCGTTCGCCGCTAGCCCGTCAGCGAGACCTTCGTCCCGAACCAGGTGCCCTTGACCGACGTGCCGCCATCGGCGTCCCTGCGATAGGCGAGGCTCGTGCCCGAGCCCGAGGTCACGTCGAGCCGGAACGTCTCCTTGTCGGTGTTGATGACCGCCGTCCCCGTGAGCGGCAGCCCCATCGTGAACGCGCAGCCGTCCAGCGTCTCGCGATAGCCGGCCGCGACCGGGTGGTACCGGATCGTCCCGCCGTACAGGCAGCCGTAGACGAGATCGTCGACGCCGTCCCAGCCCCAGTAGTCGGCCGAGGTGTTGATCTCGTCATCGATCGCGGTCATCGCCGCGAGGGCGTCGTCGTAGCCGGCCACGCGGCGGGCGGGGAGCGGCACGTACGGGTCGGTGCCGGTGAAGTCGCATCGGGTCGTGCGGGCCGCGGGCCTGGTCCCGGACACGAGGAAGGCGGTGATCAGGTCGTCCGGACAGGCGTTGCCCCGTCCGAAGATCACGTGGGGACCGCCGGGCTGGACGATCAGATAGCCGTCCGAGAGGTGCCGGACGATCCGCTGGGCGCCGGCGTATGGCGTCGCCGGGTCCCAGGTCGAGGCGAGCACGAAGACCGGGTACGACGTCGTCGTCAAGTAGACGGGGCGGTCCTGGGTCGGCGGGTGGCTGGGCCAGTAGGCGCACGGCAGGTCGCCGTAGAAGATGCTGCCGAGGCGGACCTGGTCGACGTGGGCCGCCGCCGCGGCCGACAGGTACAGGTCGACCCGGTGAGCGGCCGTGCCCGACCCGTACGCGTAATCCATGCACTCGACCGCGTAG